>NZ_LTCZ01000015.1:0-20899 GCF_001583455.1 Rhodococcus sp. LB1
TGGAAGGTGTGGTCGCGTTCACCAGCGACATCGCCGAACCCGACAAGGACGGCGGCGCCCTGCGCTACCGCGGCGTCGACATCGAAGAACTCGTCGAGGGGCACGTCACCTTCGGCAACGTGTGGGCCCTGCTCGTCGACGGCCGCTTCGGCCCCGGACTGCCCCCGGCCGAACCGTTCCCCCTGCCCGTGCACACCGGCGACGTCCGCGTCGACGTCCAGGCCGGCCTCGCCATGCTCGCCCCCATCTGGGGATACCAGCCCCTCCTCGACATCGACGACGACACCGCCCGCGAACAACTCGCCCGCGCCTCCGTGATGGCCCTGTCCTACGTCGCCCAGTCCGCCCGCGGCATCTACCAGCCCGCCGTCCCGCAGAGACGGATCGACGAGGCCACAACCGTCACCGAACGGTTCATGGTCCGCTGGAAGGGCGACCCCGACCCCGCCCACGTCGCCGCCATAGACGCCTACTGGGTCTCCGCCGCCGAACACGGCATGAACGCCTCCACCTTCACCGCCCGCGTCATCGCCTCCACCGGCGCCGACGTCGCCGCCTCCCTGTCCGGGGCGATCGGCGCGATGTCCGGCCCGCTGCACGGCGGCGCCCCCGCCCGCGTCCTGCCGATGATCGAGGACACCGAGAAGTCCGGCGACGCCCGCGCCCTGGTCAAGGGCATCCTCGACCGCAAGGAAAAGCTGATGGGCTTCGGGCACCGCGTCTACCGCGCCGAAGACCCCCGCGCCCGGGTGCTGCGCGCCACCGCGAAACGCCTGAACGCCCCCCGCTACGAGGCGGCCGCCGCCCTCGAGCAGGCCGCCCTCGCCGAACTGCGCGAACGCCGCCCCGACCGGGCCATCGAAACCAACGTCGAATTCTGGGCCGCGGTCATCCTCGACTTCGCCGAGGTCCCCGCGCACATGATGCCCGCGATGTTCACCTGCGGCCGCACCGCCGGCTGGTGCGCCCACATCCTCGAACAGAAGCGTCTCGGCAAGCTCGTCCGCCCCGCCGCCATCTACACCGGACCCGCACCCCGCACCCCCGAGTCCGTCGAGGGCTGGGACCAGATCGCCCACACCAGCTGACCCTCTCCCCCGTCAGAACCAGTAAGGAACAGAAAGTAGCGATGACCTCCACACCGATCATCCCCGCAGACCTCCTGCCCGCCGATGGACGTTTCGGCTGCGGACCCTCCAAGGTTCGCCCCGAACAGCTGCAGTCGCTGGTCGAGGTGGGCTCCTCGGTGTTCGGCACCAGCCACCGCCAGAAGCCTGTCAAGGACGTCGTCGCCAGCGTGCGGTCCGGCCTCGCCGATCTGTTCTCCCTGCCCGAGGGCTACGAGGTGGTGCTCGGCAACGGTGGCACCACCGCGTTCTGGGATGCGGCCGCGTTCGGCCTGATCCGGGAGAAGTCGCTGCACCTCACGAACGGTGAGTTCAGCTCCAAGTTCGCGTCGGTCGCGAAGAACAACCCGTTCATCGGCGACCCGATCGTCGTCTCCGCCGACCCGGGCAGTGCTCCCGAGCCGGTCTCGGATCCGTCCGTCGACCTCATCGGCTGGGCGCACAACGAGACGTCCACGGGTGTCGCGATCCCCGTCTCGCGTCCCGCGGGCTCGGAGAATGCGCTCATCGCCATCGACGCCACGTCCGGCGCGGGCGGCCTGCCGGTGAACGTCGCCGACGCCGACGTGTACTACTTCGCCCCGCAGAAGTGCTTCGCCGCCGACGGCGGACTGTGGATCGCGCTGATGAGCCCGAAGGCGCTCGAGCGCGTCGCGGAGATCAAGGATTCGGGTCGCTGGACCCCCGACTTCCTGTCGCTGCCCATCGCCGTGGACAACAGCTCCAAGGACCAGACGTACAACACCCCGGCGGTCGCGACGCTGCTGCTGCTCGCCAACCAGATCGACTGGCTGAACGGCAAGGGTGGCCTCGACTGGGCCACCTCGCGTACCGCCGATTCGTCCTCGCGCCTGTACCAGTGGGCCGAGGCCAGCGAATACGCCACCCCGTTCGTCAACGATCCCGCTCACCGCTCGCAGGTGGTCGGCACCATCGACTTCGACGACAAGATCGACGCGGCTCAGGTGGCGAAGATCCTGCGCGCCAACGGCGTCGTCGACACGGAGCCGTACCGCAAGCTGGGCCGCAACCAGCTGCGTGTCGGCATGTTCCCGGCGATCGATCCCGAGGACGTCTCGCAGCTCACGAAGAGCATCGACTGGGTCGTCTCGCAGCTCGGCTGAGTCCCGGCACCCACGTCCGTCAGCCCCCGGCACCTCGGTGCCGGGGGCTGACGGCGTTCGGGGGTCAGTCCGTGTCGAGGAAACGGTGGAACGGTGCGAGCGCCTCGTCGCCGAGATGCGGTCCGCTGACCTCGATCTCGACGCTCGCGGACTCGAGCACGTCGGAGCAGCCCAGCGTGAACCGGGGACCGTCCGGGAGAATCCGGGAGAAGTCCGCGGACGACGCCGCGTAGACCACCCGCGTGATGCCGGCCCACACCATCGCCGCACTGCACATCGGGCACGGCTCACCGCTGGCATACATGGTGGCGCCGACGAGGTCGCCGGTACGTCCCTCCCCGCAGGCGGTGGTGATCGCGTCGAGTTCCGCGTGCTCGGTGACGTCGGCGGACGTCGCGACGGAGTTGGCGCCCTCGCTGATCACGTGACCGTCGGCCCCGACCGCCACCGCACCGAACGGTCTGTTGCCCGCGTCGCCCGTCTCGTCGGCGAGTTCGATGGCTCGCCGCAGGTGCGCGAGGTCCACGTCGCCGACATCGCTCTGGCTCATCGACTCAGATCCACTTCTGTTCCGACGCCCCGTTCCCGGGCTCTGTCGATCAGTATGCGCGCCGCGGCGAGGTCCTGGAGGCCGATCCCGACGGAGTTGTACAGCGTGATGTCCCTGTCGGAGGTGCGGGCGACGGTGCGGCCCGCGATCACGTCGCCCAGCTCCACGGCGACGTCGCCCTCGGTGATCGCGCCCTCGGCGAGCGCCAGCAGCGTCTCTCCCGATTTGGTCATGGTGGTGGCCACCGAGTCGACGACCACCCGGGCACGTCGCATTCCCTCGCCGTCGATCTCCCGGTGGTCCGCGCGCGGGGGCGCACCGACGGCGTTGACGTGCAAGCCTTCGCCGAACCAGGCGCCCCGCACGATCGGGTCCCTCGACGGCGTGAGGGTGCAGAGGACGTCGGAAGACCGGGTGACCGCCTCGGGCGAGTCCATCGGCTTGACCGAGATGCCGAGATCCTCTGTCCGGCTGCGAAATTCCTCGATCGTGGCATCCGAGCGCGACCACACCAGCACCGTCTCGACGTCCGACACCCGGGTGATCGCCCGGGCGTGTTCGACGGCGAGAGTCCCGGCGCCCACCAACCCCAGCACCCGACTGCCTCGGCGGGCGAGGTGTTTCGTGGCCACGGCGCTGGCGGCGGCGGTGCGCACGGCGGTGATCAGGCGGCCGTCGAGCAGGGCCTCGCACTCACCGGTGTCCGCGGACGTCACCAGTACCGCCGAGCGTTGGACGGGCAGACCGCGGGCGGCGTTGCCGGGAAGATCGACGAGCATCTTCACCGCGGCCGCGCCGGCCGACTGCGCCGCCGCGACCATCGGAACGAAGGCCGCGGACTGCAGGGTCATGGCAGGTGGGGCGGGTGCGGACGCCGTCCCGGCGGCCAGGTCGGCGTGCGCCCGTTCCACCGCGGCGAACACCTCGGCGCGGTCGATGAGGCCGGCCACGTCGGTGTGGGAAAGGATCAGTGTCACAAGAGTTTCCTCGCTGAGATCGATCAGGACGCGCGCGCGAACGCGACGGTCAGGTTTGCGGGTGAGCGGCTGTTGCGGATGAATCCACTGACCGCGACGATCGCGATCACGTAGGGCAGCATGACGAGCAGGGCGAACGGGACGCCGACACCGAGCGCGGGCAACGCGAACTGGAGCGCCTGCGCGATCCCGAAGAACACGGACGCCCAGATCACGCCGAGCGCGCGCCACCTGCCCGCGATCACGGCCACGACGGCCAGGTACCCGATTCCGGCGGTCATGTTGTCGCTGAACGAGCGCACCTCGGACAGCGCGAGCTGCGCGCCGGCCAAGCCCGCCGTCAGTCCCGCGACGAGCACGCACAGGTAGCGGATCTTCCGCACCGGCAGTCCGCTCCAGTCGGCCGACTTCGCGTCCTCGCCGACCGCGTCGACGACGAGACCTGCCCGGGTCCGGCGGGACAGGGTGACGCCCAGCACCCCGACCACCGCGAAGCAGAAGTAGCCGAGGGCCGTCTGCGAGAAGAGTGCCGGTCCGAGGATCGGGATCTGGTGCAGCAGCGGGATCTCGAGGGCCGCGAAACCCGGGGCATTCTGCCCCTTGCCGTCCGCGAGGAGCAGCCGGGCGCCGTAGGTGGTGGCACCGAGGGCGAGGGCGTTGCTCGCGATGCCCACCACGATCTGGTCGGCGCGCAGCGTGACGCTCAGCAGTGCCTGCAGCAGTCCGAACAGCATCCCGGCCGCCAGTCCGGCCGCGAGGCCGCCCACCGCGGATCCGGTGGTGACGGCGCCGAGCACGCTGGCGAACGCCCCGGTCAGCATCATGCCCTCGAGGCTGAGGTTCAGGACGCCCGCCCGCTCGCTCACCAGTTCCCCGCTCGCGGCCACCAGGATCGGGAGTGCGAATCCCACGCCGCTGACGGCGATGTCCGACACCGTGTTCATCATTGCTTCGCTCCAGCCAGGTCGGGGACGTCGTGGGTCTTCGCCGTCGTCGCGGCCGCGGAGCTCGATCTCCGGCCGGTCGCGGTCCACAGCACCGCTCCCGCGATCAGGATGATCATGAGCGATTCCACGATCGACACGGTCGATGCCGGAACACCGGCTGCGAGTTGAAGATTGATTCCGCCGGACACGAGGAAGCCGAGCAACAGCGACACGGCGCCGACGGCGAGCATGGAACCGCGCGCCAGGAGTCCGACGACCAGACCGGAGAACCCATAGCCGGAGGAGAATCCTTCGACGAGCACGAACGGCGCCGTCGCGACGAGGATCCCGCCCGCGAGCCCGGAGAACGCGCCGGCGCAGGACAAGCTGAGAAATCGCAGCCGTCCGACCGGCAGTCCCAGCCGCGCCGACGCGTCCGGGTTCAGGCCGACGGAGCGCAGTCGGACGCCGACCGCCGTCCGGCGCAGGACCACGCCGACGATCAGCACCGCGACCACCGCGATCCACAGCGCGATCGTCCCCGGTGAACGTTCGATCCCCAGCAGCGGCAGGTGCGCGGACTCGATCAGCGGCGCGGACTGCGGCAGCGTCTCCGACGACGTGACGGGCTGTCGGAGGAGGCTGGGCTCGTGCACCATCAGCAGCACCAGCGCGAGGCCGACGAAGTTCAGCAGCAGCGTCGTGATGATCTCACTCGTGCCCCGGCGGACCCGCAGGTACGCGGCGATCGCGGCCCACGACCACCCGGCACCGGCCGCGGCGAGGAGTATCGCGGTGACGGCGATCGGGGCGGGGGTGCCCTCCCCGAGAGCGGTGCCGACCGCGGTCGCGGCGATGCCCCCGACACACAGCTGGCCCTCGCCACCGACGTTCACCAGTCCGGCCCGGTGTGCGACGGTGAACCCGGCCGCGACGAGAGCCAGCACCGCGGCAGTGTTGAGCGAGACTCCGATCGCGTAGCTGCTGCCGAACATCCCCTCGGACAGCGCCTCGGCGGTCTCGGCCACGGTGGCACCCGCGGCCGCGGCGAGGAGCAGTCCGACGAGTCCCGCGACCGCGATTGCGGCGACCGCCACCGGAAGTGGGTGATGCACCCGGATTCGAAGTCGAGTCATGCCGCCGTTCCCGTCATCAGTTCACCGATGTGCTGCCCCGCAGTGGCCGCCGACGTGTCGACGGGCCCGAGCAGGGCCCCTCGGTAGCTGACGAAGATGCGGTCGCAGAGCGCGAGCAGTTCGGGGATCTCGCTGGACACGACCAGGACTCCGTTTCCCGCGGACGCGCAGCTGCGGAGTTGGTTCAGAACGAATTCGACCGCCCCGATGTCGAGTCCGCGGGTGGGCTGCGCCGCGACCAGACACTGCAGGTTCTCCGTCGACAGTTCGCGGGCCAGGACGATCTTCTGCTGATTGCCGCCCGACAGCCAACCCATGGATGTTCCCGGCCCGGGTGTCCGTACCGAGAACTGCTCGATCAGGTCCCGGGCCGCGGCGTCCATCCGGCGGCGGTCGAGCAGACCCATCCTGCGGAAGCGGTGCAGGCGGCCGAGGAAGAGGTTCTCCGACAGCGACAGTTCCGCCACCATCGCCTCCCGGTGGCGGTCTTCCGGCACCACCCCGAGACCGAGCCGGGTGCGTTGGGCCGGGGACGCCGACGTGATGTCGGCGTCGCCGAGCGTGACCGTGCCGGACTCGGGTCGGGTGGCACCGGAGAGCACGGCGACCAGTTCGCTCTGCCCGTTCCCCTCGACGCCCGCGATCCCGACGATCTCGCCGGCTCGCACCTCGAGTCCCACGCCGGACAGGGCGACGCTGCCGTCCGCCCGGGTGGCGCGGACGCCGCGGAGCCCGAGGACGACGGGGCCGGTCGCCCGCCGTTCGCGCACCGCGCCGCCATCGCTCTCCGCGCCGACTCCCGCCGCGAGCACCGGACCGAGTTCCGACACCGGCCTTCCGACCATCGCCGTCGTCAGCTGGGGGATCGTCAACTCCGACATGCGGCCCCCGCCTGCCACCTCGCCTCCCCGCAGTACGGTCGCGGCGTCCGCGACGCGGGCCACCTCACCGAGTTTGTGGGTGACGAGGACGACCGCCTTGCCCGCCGCCGCGACGGCCTGGCACGTCTCGATCAGGGCGTCGATCTCGCCGGGGTCGAGCACCCCGGTCGGCTCGTCCAGCAGGATCAACGAGGGGTCGGTGAGGAGTGCCTTCACGATCTCGACCTTCTGCCGCGCACCGATCGGCATGGCCGAGACCAGCGCGTCCGGATCGATCCGCAGGTGATAGTCGTCGGCGAGCCGATCGAGGCGGGTCCGCAGTTCCGCGCGGCGCAGTCGCAGCCCCCGTCCGGTGAGCAGCAGGTTCTCGGCGACGGTCATCGTGCCGATGAGACTGAAGTGCTGGTGCACCATCGCCACGCCGTCCGCCATCGCGGCCGCGGGCGAACCGGGCGCGTATCTGCGACCGGACAGGGTCATCGTGCCGGTGTCCGGTCGCAGACCGCCGTAGACGACGTTGCAGAGCGTCGACTTCCCGGCCCCGTTCTCCCCGAGGATGCAGTGCACCGTTCCGGGTTGCACCGACAGGTCGACACCGTGGAGGGCCCGGACGTCGCCGAAGGTCTTCCCGATTCCCGTGAGTTGCAATGCTGGTGTGCTCATGTCAGCCCGCTCGGTAGGGCTCGACGGCACCGGTGGCCAGGGCGGTCTTCGCCTTGTCGAGTGCGTCGGCGACGGCGGGGTCGGCGCCGCAGAGCAGGAAGTCGGTGCCGCCGTTCGGTGACGTGAGGCCGAACGCGACGTTCTCGGCCTTCCACGTTCCGTCCAGGGTGGACTGGACGGCGTATTCCACTTCCTTGCCGATGTCGGTGTGCACGTAGCCGACGTAGGCGGGGTTCGAGCAGTCGCCGGGAATCGGCCCGCCCACCATCAGGGCGCCCGCCTGCGTGGCGGCCTGTTCCAGCCCGGACTTGCCGAGGTTCACGATCTGTCCCACCGCGCCCGCGCCGGCGCCGTAGTTGGCGAGCGCGGCCTGCTTCGCCTTGGCCGGGTCGTTGAAGTCCCCCAGGTACTGCGGGGTGAGCACCTGGGTGCCGGGCCGTGCGAACTCCGCGCCGTTGCCGAAGGCCTTCGCGGCGTTCACGATGGCGGGCAGTTCGACACCGCCGACGAACGACACGGACGGCGTCTTGGACGCCGTCGCCGCGACCGCTCCGCTGAGGAACTCGGCCTCCGCCTGCTGCGGGTCGTAGTAGGCGAGATTCGGCAGCGGGGACGCGTCGGCGGGTCCGCCGATCTCGACGAATTTCACGTCGGGGAACTGGGGTGCGACCTTGCGGACGTCGGCGTCCGTCTGACCGCCGAGCGACACGACGAGGTCGTTCGCGGTCGCGAACCGCACCAGGGCCTGCTGGTAGTCGGCGGCGGCGACCTGCTCGACGTAACTCAGTTCCACCCGGTCACCGAGGGTTTCCTCGAGGCGCTGGTAGCCGAGATACCCCGATTCCATGAATCCGGTGTCGGAGACGGAGCCGGGGAAGAACACCCCGACGCGGAGGGTGTCGCCGGAGGCGGTGCCTGCGTCCGACGACCCGCAGGCCGTCAGGGTCGCCGCGAGAGTGGCGGCCGCGCACAGCGCGGGGACGAGGGTTCGGGCTCGGGCGGAGAGGGTCGTGTTCACGCGCTGGACTCCTTGACTCAGGAACCGCCACAGTTAGCGGTATACCGTTATTTGAATCTTGGAGGCGCGGCATTTCCGCGGTGTTACACAGACGTAAGGACCCGCATCCACCCGAGGGCGGCGCATGGGTGCGTTCTACGGTGGCTGACGTGGCCACCACGACGACAGGAGACCGGGTGAACGGTGCAACCGACGCGTCGGCGCCGAAGTCACTGCGCGAGACCGCGTACGAAGAACTGCGTAGGCGCATCGTCAACCTGCAGCTCGCGCCGGGCCAGCGCCTGATCGAACGCGACCTCGCCGCGGAACTGCAGGTGTCCCGGATCCCGCTGCGCGAGGCCCTGCAACAGCTCCAGACCGACGGACTCGTCGTGATCGTCCCGCGACGCGGAGCGATCGTCGCCCCGTTCGGCGTCGACGAGGTCCGTGACCTCTTCGACGTCCGCGAAAGCCTCGAGGTGCTCGCGGCCCGGCTCGCCGCGCAGCGAGCGGACGACTCCCACCTCACGGCACTGCGCGACCAACTCGCCGCGGCACGCACGGCCACCGTCCGCGACGACAAGCCCGCGATCGCCGCCGCGAACGCCGCATTCCACACCGTCATCGTGGAGATGTCCGGCAGTCCCCTGCTGCAGTCGATGCTGCAACCCCTCGCGACGCGCGTGCAGTGGTTGTTCCACCTCACCAAGGAACGCGATCCCGGACAGCAGTGTGACGAGCACACCGAGTTGTACGACGCGATCGTGGCGGGCGACGCCGACCGCGCCGCGGACATCGCGTACCGGCACGTCGCCTCGGGCCGCGAACCCAGCCTCGAGCTGGCCGAACACTGGTCTGTGCCGGCGATCGACCCGGTCGAGGCCACCCGCACGAGGCAGCGCACACCCCGCAGGAAGGACCGATCACGAAACGACGAAGCCTAGCGCGCACGCCACGCCGGGACGGGATTTACCCGCGCGTGTCCTGCCGCGCGGGCTGTCACGAATGAATTACAGTTGCCCAGGTGCAAAGTCGCGAGCCGGCGCGATAAGGAGGTCAACGTGCGAGAGCTTCGAGTGATCGGTCTCGAGCCAGATGGATCGCACGTCGTGTGCGCAGATGCCAGTACCGGCGAAAAATTCCGGCTTCCCGCCGATGACAAACTCCGCGCCGCATCCCGCGGGGACATCGCTCGACTCGGCCAGATTGAGATCGAAATGGACAGTCAGCTCAGGCCCCGCGAAATCCAGGCCCGTATCCGTGCCGGCGCCTCCGTCGAACAGGTGGCCGACGAGGCCGGTATCCCCCTGGCGAAGGTGGAGCGGTTCGCCTATCCGGTCCTGCTCGAACGTTCCCGTGCGGCCGAGATGGCGCAGGGCGGACACCCGGTCCGCGACAACGGCCCCGCCGTTCCCACCCTCGCCGAGATCGTCACGCAGGCGTTCCGCGCTCGGGGGCACAACATCGACGACGCCACGTGGGACGCGTGGCGCGACGAGGACAATCACTGGGTCGCCCAGCTGCAGTGGCAGGCCGGTCGGACCACCAACGCGGCGCACTGGCGGTACCAGCCGGACGCGCACGGTGGCACCATCGTCGCGCTCGACGACACCGCGTTCGACCTGATCGATCCCGACTTCGGCCGTCCGCTCCGCGGATTGGCGCCGGTGGCGTCCGACGAGCCGGAGCAGCTCGAACTCGCCGAGTTCCCCACCGAGGTGGAGGTGCCGACGATCGAGCCCGAGGTGATCATCGAGGCCGACGTCACCGAGGAGCCCTCGGACGAGCCCGCCCCGTCCGAGGAACCCGCCGCACCCAAGATCGCCCCGCACCAGACGAACAACAAGGACAAGCGCGGCAAACCCGCCCTCCCGTCCTGGGACGACGTCCTGCTCGGTGTCCGCAGCAGCGGACGCTGACCATCTGCGCGGTGAGCAGGCCGAGAACACGGTCGGGGTCGTACTCTTTCAGGAAGACACCGGAAGAGAGGGATGACCGTGGGGGCCAAGGTATCAACGATCTGGTACGTCGACGTCCCCGACCCTGCGGCTGTGCTGCGCGGCCACCCGGATCCTGATCCGGGCGCGGCGCAGCAGCTCGCCTCCCGCCTCTATCCCGATCTGGTGGCCACCCCCACCGGTCCGGTTCCGCTGGCCGAGGCTGCGCGGCTCGATGCCGCCGGGACCGTGCACATCGGTTCCTACCCCGGTGTCACCGTCGTGTGCGGGCCCGATCTGGCCGTCCCCCGACCGTCGACTCTGCCCGAAACACGCATCCGGCCCACAGAATTCACGAAGACGTACTGCGTGGCGTCCAAGCCCGACATCGCGTGGGGCTCGTTCGCGATGTGGGAGGACGGGCATCTGACGCGGTCGTTCAGCGCGACACCGGTCCACATCCACGAGGACCTCGGCATCCCCCTGGTATGGGAGAGGCCGTTCTGGGCGGGCGACTTTCCGCTGAAACACCCGGCGGGCGTCCTGCCCGACCCGCAGTCGCTGCCGTTCCACCCGCAGCAGTTCGCCGAGGGCGCCAACCGGGAATGGCTGGGCTTCCGGTACACGGGCGCCCCCGAGGGCACCGAGACCGACCCGAAGACGCTCACCGTGCTCGGATTCACCGTTCACCCGCCCGGCGAGGGTCCCGAGGTCGAGCCTGCCGCCGAGGCGAAACAACCCGCTCCCGCCCCCGGCCCGGTGCCGGCACCCGCTCCGCCGCCGGCTCGCAAAGGCGGACTCCTCCGCCGTTACTTCGGTTTCTGACGACTCCGGCCGAAGTCAGGCGGCGCCGACGAGCAGCGCCGTCCAACCGGCGGCAACCCCGGCCGCGGCCCCGTACACCAGCCACCGCCAGACCGGCGCCCGGCGTAGTCGCCACACCGACGGTGCGACCCCGGCCACCACGACGAGTTCGAGGAACACCGCCAGGGCGGGGTTGATCCGCGCGAGCTGCGAGCCGAAGGCCATGACCGCGACCGCCACCACGACCGCGGCGAACCCCGCCACGAGAAGTCCCGTGAACCACGGTGTTCCCGTCGGCGGCGGATACGGGGAATGAGGGTGCAGCATTCTCACCGGCCCGTGCGGACGCGCTCGTAGAACGCCATCGCCGCCGCCGTCGCGACATTGAGCGAGTCCGTGCCGGGTGCCATCGGAATGCGAGCGCGAATGTCCGTGGCCCGCATGGCGTGCTCGGTGAGGCCGGGACCTTCCGCGCCGAGCAGCAACGCCACCTTCTCCCCCGTCATCGCCTCGGCCAACGTCACCGCCTCGGGGTTCGGGGTCAACGAGATCAGCTGGAAACCCCGCTCCCGCAACGCGTCCAGGTCGTGTGGCCACTTCGTCACGTGCGCGAACGGAACCCGGAGAACGTGCCCCATCGACACCCGGACCGCCCGCCGGTACAGCGGGTCGGCGCAGCCCTTGCCGAACACCACGGCGTCGACGCCGAGCCCTGCCGCGTTACGGAACATCGAGCCCAGATTCTCGTGATCGTTGACGCCCTCGAGCACCGCGACCGTCCGGGCGTGCTCGAGCACGTCCGACAATTCGAGCGGCGCGGGGCGGCGTGCCGCCGCGAGAACACCCCGGTTGAGGTGGAACCCGACGACCTCGGCCATCACATCCGCCGTCGTCCGGTAGAACGGCACGTCCACGCCCGCGAGGTCGTCCGTGAGTTCCTCCAGCCGCCGATCGACGCCGAGCAACGCGATCGGGTCGAACCGGGACGTGAGCAGGCGCTGCGCCACCAGCACTCCCTCCGCGATCACCAGGCCCTTGCCCTCGGGGAGGTCGGGACGGCGGTCCGAGGAATTGAGATCGCGGAAGTCGTCCAGCCTGGTGTCGGCCGGATCTGTTATGTCGATGACGTGAACCACCGGTCCATCGTGCCGTATGCGGGGCATCACAGCGTTGACTCCCCTCCACCGAGCGCGAAAGCTCGAAGGAATGAAGCACCTGCACGGACGCACGGCTCTGGTGACCGGCGCCTCCGGCGGTCTCGGCCGCGTCGTCGCCCGGGCCCTCGCACAGGAGGGCGTCGCCGTCGCCGTGTCCGGCCGGCGTGAGGACCGACTCGCGGAAGTCGTCGGAGAACTGCGTGCGCTCGGTGTGCGCGCCGAGGCCGTGCCCGCGGACCTCAACCGACTCGATCAGCTCGATTCGCTGATCGACCGTGCCGAGACGGCGGTCGGCCCCCTCGACCTGCTGGTGAACAACGCCGGCGTGGAGAACGTCTCGGCCTTCACCCGACTCGACCCCGGCGAGCTCACCGGGATGGTCGACGTGAATCTCACCGCGCCACTGCTTCTCACGCGCCGAGTGGTGCCCGGGATGCTGGGCCGCGGTCGCGGGCACGTGGTGTTCATCTCGTCGCTGGCCGCGAAGATCGGTCCGGCGTACTGCGCGCCGTACGCCGCGACGAAGGCCGGGCTGATCGGTCTCACCCAGTCGCTGCGGGCGGAGTACGCGGGCTCGCCCGTCGGTTTCTCCGTCGTGTGCCCCGGATTCATCGCGGGCGACGGCATGTACCAGCGGATGACGGAACGCGGAATCAGGGCCGGCCGGATCACGGGCGAGACCAGCACCGACAAGGTCGCCGCCGCCGTGATCCGGGCGATTCGGCGTGACCGGCCCGAGATCGTCGAGAGCGGAGCGCCGATCCGCCCGCTGCTCGCCCTGTCGCAGATCGCGCCGGGACTCGTCGAACGGGCGGCCGCGAGGTTCGGCGCCACCGCGATGTTCCGGCGGTTGAGCGAGGACCGCGGCAGGGTGGAGCCGGACGGTTGACGGCCTGCGGGGTTGTCCGAGTCGCATGTCCGGGGGCGGGCACTCACCTAGGCTCGCGGCGTGAGTGATTCCACGCCGACGGTCGGTTCGCCTGCGGAACTGGCGCGGGCGCTCGACGCCACCGGCTACCTCGCCGACGACGGCGTCGCGATGGCCGCGTTTCTCGCCATCCGTATGGGACGTCCGCTGTTCTGCGAGGGCGAACCCGGCACCGGCAAGACGTCGCTCGCGGCCGCGTTGTCGGAGGCGTTCGGTCTGCCGCTGATCCGCCTGCAATGCCATGAGGGCATCGACGCCGCGCAGGCGCTCTACGACTGGGACTTCCCGCGGCAGTTGCTGCACCTGCGGACACTGGAGGCGGCGAGCGACGGCATGCTCGAGGCCGACACGGTCGAACGCTCGCTGTACACCGAGCGGTTCCTGCTGGCGCGCCCCTTGCTGCGGGCCCTCACCGAAGCGCCGTGCGTGCTGCTCGTCGACGAGATCGACCGCGCCGACGACGAGTTCGAGGCATTCCTGCTGCAGGTGCTCGACGAGAATGCCGTCACCATCCCCGAACTGGGCGAGGTGCGGGCGGCGACACCGCCGCTGGTGGTGCTCACCTCCAACCGCACCCGCGAGGTGCACGACGCCCTCAAACGCCGCTGCCTGTACCACTGGCTCGAACACCCCGATCTGGCGCGGGAGGTCGCGATCCTGCGCCGCCGCATCCCCGGCATCGGGGCCGAACTCGCCGGCCAGGTCGCCCGGGCCGTCCGCTCCCTGCGCGAGATGGAACTGCTCAAGCCGCCGGGGGTGGCGGAGTCGCTGGACTGGGCGCGCGCACTGCGGGAACTCGATCGGGACGTGCTGGACGCGGAGACTGCCGCCGCGACGCTCGGCGCGGTCCTCAAGTACCGCGAGGACCTCGAACGGGTGGCCCGGGTCGGACTGGACCGGCTCCTGGCGGGGTGAGCAGTATGTCCACGACCCCGGACATCGGCGACCCGCTCGTGGGCATCGCAGGGTTCGCGCACGCCCTCGCGGCGGCGGGACTGTCGGTCGCGTCGGACGCCGTCGCCGCGTTCACGCGGGCCCTCCGCCAGGTGGATGTGGGCGATCCGAGTCAGGTGTACTGGGCGGGTCGCGCGACGCTGTGCCGCGGTCCCGACGACATCCCGCGGTACGACTCGGCGTTCGCTGGCTGGTTCGGCGGTACCGTCCCGGCGCGCACGCCGCGGTCCGGGGAGCAGCCTCGCCGCGCCAGGATCGCGGCTCTGACCACGACGGACGGCGGCGAGACCGGTGGCGACGCGCCGCATCTGCGGGTCGCCGCGGACGACACCGAGGTGTTGCGCCACCGTGACATCGCCGACCTCACCGCGGCCGAGCGCGCGCACCTCGCCGAGCTGATCGCCTCCCTGCGCCCGCGGCCCCCGACCCGCCCGGCTATCCGGATGCGGCCTGCCCGCCGGGGCACCGTGGACCCGCGGCGCACGGTGCGGGGCATGCTCGCGGCGGGCGGCGAACCGGTGCGGCCGAGCCACCACCGCAAGGCAACCCGGCCCCGCCGGATGGTGCTGCTGATCGACGTGTCCGGATCGATGAGCCCGTACGCCGACGCGCTGCTGCGCTTCGCGCACGTCGTCGCCCGCGGAAACCCCGCAGGCACCGAGGTGTTTTCACTGGGCACTCGGCTGACGCGGCTCTCGCGGGCGCTGCGGGTCCGCGACCCGGAAGTGGCGCTCGCCGCCGCGGGCCGGGCCGTGCCCGACTGGGCGGGCGGCACCCGCCTCGGCGAGACGCTGCGCGCGTTCCTGGACCGCTGGGGCAGGCGCGGCGTGGCGCGCGGCGCCGTCGTGGTGATCTTCTCCGACGGCTGGGAGCGCGGTGACCCGACCCTGCTCGCGGAGCAGATGGCTCAGCTGCGCCGGCTCGCCCGCACCGTGCTGTGGGTGAATCCCCACGCCGGCGCGGACGGGTACGAGCCGGTGCAGTCCGGGATCGCGGCCGCGCTGCCGTACGTCGATCGTCTGCTCGCCGGCCACAGTCTCGCGACACTGCAGGAACTGCTCGAGGTCGCGCGCCGAACGTGACCGATCCGGAACCGGTTCCACGATTTCGGGTGTTGGTCGCGCTCCGTCGGCGCAGAGTAGGACGTATCACCTGAGGCTCCCGGCTTTGGAGGCGCGATGCGCATCACTGTCACCGTCGACGGAACTACATACACGGACGAGGTGGAACCGCGACTACTCCTCGTCCACTATCTACGGGACCGGCTCGGCAAGGTCGGCACCGTCATCGGCTGCGACACCGGAAACTGCGGGGCGTGCACCGTTCACCTGAACGGTCACAGCGTCAAGTCCTGCTCGGTGCTCGCCGTGCAGGCCGACGGCGGCGACGTCCTCACCGTCGAAGGCCTGTCCCGGAACGGGACGTTGCACCCCGTGCAGCAGGCGTTCCGCGACAATCACGCCCTGCAGTGCGGCTACTGCACCCCCGGCATGATCATGCAGACCCTCGACCTGCTCGCCGAGGAACCCGACCCGGACGAGCGGACGGTGCGGCTGGGGTTGGAAGGCAACCTGTGCCGCTGCACCGGGTATCAGAACATCGTCAGCGCGGTGCAGGACGCGGCGCAGCGGTTGCGCGGCGGCAGCACCACCGAAGCACCGACGGCGGATGCACCGAAGACCGACACCGCGCAGGGAGGTGTGCGATGACCGCCACCGCGGAACCGGAAATCGGGAAGGCCCGCAAACGCAAGGAAGACGAACATCTGGTCACGGGCCGCACCCGCTGGACCGACAACCTCGTCCTGCCCGGCATGCAGCACCTGGCGATCCTGCGCAGCCCCTTCGCGCACGCCCGCATCACCGGTGTCGACGCCTCCGCCGCCCGCGAGATGCCCGGCGTCGTCGCGGTCCTCACCGGCGCCGATCTCGCCGACGAGCAGGGCAGCCTGCCGTGTGCCTGGCCGATCACACCGGACATGAAGTCGCCGCCCGCCCCGTCCCTCGCGGTCGACGGCGTGAACTTCGCCGGCGAGGCCGTCGCGGTCGTGGTGGCGCGCAGCGCCTACGAGGCGCACGACGCACTCGAGGTGATCGACGTCGAGTACGACGAACTGCCGGTCGTGCTCGATCTCGCGGGCGCGGCCGCCGACGGCGCCGACCTCGTGCACCCGGATCTCGGGACGAACGTCAGCGCCACCTGGACCTTCGACTCCGCGGAGGCCGGCACGGGCGGCGACGTCGAGCAGGCCATCCGCGACGCCGAGGTACTCGTCGAGCGCACGTTCCGGCAGCAGCGGCTGATCCCGGCGTTCATGGAACCCCGCTCGGTGGTGGTCGACCCGACCGGCGCCCAGATCACCATGTGGTCCGCCACGCAGATCCCCCACATCCTGCGGCTGATGCTGGCGATGACGCTCGACATACCGGAGCACAAACTGCGCGTCGTCGCCCCGGACGTCGGCGGCGGTTTCGGCGGCAAGCTTCAGGTGACGCCGGAGGAAGTCATTGCGCTGCTCGTCGCGCGACGACTCGGCAAGCCCGTCAAGTACACCGAGTCCCGCAGCGAATCGATGGTCGCGGCGCATCACGGACGCGACCAGATCCAGAAACTGACACTGGCCGCCCGCCGCGACGGCACCGTCACCGGAATGAAGGTGGAACTGCTCGCCGACATGGGCGCGTACCTGCGCCTGGTCACTTCGGGGGTGCCGATCCTGGGCGCGTTCATGTT
The DNA here is from genome assembly GCF_001583455.1 of Rhodococcus sp. LB1. Lineage (NCBI taxonomy): Bacteria > Bacillati > Actinomycetota > Actinomycetes > Mycobacteriales > Nocardiaceae > Rhodococcus > Rhodococcus sp. LB1. The sequence goes on from NZ_LTCZ01000015.1 coordinate 16,895, forward strand.
CAACGGCATCTACAAGTTCCCGGCGTATCACTTCACGTGCACCAACGTCTTCACCAACAAGGTGCCGACCGACGCGTACCGCGGGGCGGGCCGCCCGGAGGCGACGTTCGCGATCGAACGGATGATGGACGAACTCGCGACCGAGTTGTCGATGGATCCGCTGGAATTGCGGGCGAAGAATTGGATCACCCACGAGGAGTTCCCGTTCGACACCGTCGCGGGTCTGACATACGACTCCGGCAACTACGAGGCCGCCACCGCGCACGCGCGGGAGTTGTTCGACTACGACGGGCTCCGGCGCGAACAGGCGGAGCGCCGCGAGCGGAAGGACCCGGTGCAACTCGGCATCGGGGTGTCCACGTTCACCGAGATGTGCGGGCTGGCGCCGTCGCGCACCCTCGGCGCGCTGGCCTACGGGGCCGGCGGGTGGGAACACGCGGCGATCCGGATGCTGCCCACCGGCAAGGTCGAGGTGGTCACCGGTTCGTCGGCGCACGGCCAGGGTCACGAGACCGCGTGGAGCCAGGTGGTCGCGGATCAGCTCGGGGTTCCGTTCGAGGACGTCGAGGTGCTGCACGGCGACACCCAGACGTCGCCGCGTGGCATGGACACGTACGGTTCCCGGTCGCTGGCGGTCGGGGCGATCGCCGTCGTGAAGGCCGCCGAGAAGGTGATCGCGAAAGCCAGGCCCATCGCGGCGCACCTGATGGAGTGCGCCGAGGACGATCTCGAGTTCACCGAGGGCAGGTTCCGGGTGAAGGGCACCGAGAAGGCTGTCGGCATCGCCGATGTCGCGCTCGCCGTGTTCGCCGCGCACGACCTGCCGGAGGGTGTGGAACCGAATCTGGATTCCGAGGCCGCGTACGACCCGGAGAATTTCTCTTTCCCGCACGGCACGCACCTGTGCGCGGTGGAGGTGGACACCGAGACCGGGAAGGTCGGCATCCGCTCCTACGTGTGCGTCGACGACATCGGGCACGTGGTCAACCCGCTGATCGTGGAGGGTCAGGTGCACGGCGGACTCGCCCAGGGCATCGCGCAGGCCCTGTACGAGGAGGCGGTGTACGACGAGTCCGGCACCCTCCTGTCGGGTTCCTTCGCCGAATATCACGTGCCGTCGGCGGCGGATCTGCCGACGTTCACCACGGGCCGCACCGAGACACCCGCCACCGGTAATCCGCTCGGCGTCAAGGGGGTCGGTGAAGCGGGGACGATCGCGTCCACCCCGGCCGTCGTCAATGCCGTCCTCGACGCCGTCCGCCAGTTCGGGGTGCGTGACATCGAGATGCCGTGTACGCCGATGCGGGTCTGGAGCGCCATCCACACCGCTCAGGGAGGTGCCCGATGATTCCGTCAAGCTTCGACTACGTGTCCCCGACCTCCGTCGAACAAGCGGTGGCCGCGCTCGCCGAGGCCGGGGAGGACGCCAAGATACTCGCGGGCGGCCAGAGCCTGCTGCCGGTGCTGCGGCTGCGGTTGTCTTCGCCGAGCACCCTCGTCGACCTGGGCCGGATCGGTGAGTTGCGCGGTGTCCGCGACGACGGGGACAGCCTCGTGATCGGTGCGATGACCACGTACTACGACCTGATCCGCGACCCGCTCGTCCACGAGCACGCGCTGCTGCTCGTCGAGGCCACCCGCACCGTCGCCGATCCGCAGATCCGGCACCGCGGCACGCTGGGTGGCGCTCTGGCGCATGCCGATCCGGCGGGCGACCTCTGCGCGCCCGCTCTGGCACTCGACGCCACCCTGACCGCCGTGGGTACCGCGGGCAGGCGGAGCATCCCGGTCGCGGACTTCTTCGAGGGCTACTACACCACCACGCTGCGACCGGACGAGATCCTCGTGGACGTGCGGGTTCCCAAGCACACGGGCTGGGAGGCGCGGTACGAGAAGTTCAACACGGTCGCGGAGGCCTGGTCGATCGTGGCGGTGGCCGCGACGATCCAGGTCGACGGCGGCACCATCCGACAGGCCCGGGTGGCGCTGACCAACATGGGGGCCGTGCCGGTGCGGGCTCGCGGCGTAGAGGACGCGCTCGTCGGCAATGCCGCCGATCCGGAGCTGATCCGGGCGGCGGCCGAGCACGCCGCCGAGGGCACCGACCCGATCACCGACGGCAACGCCGACGCCGAGTACCGCAGCCACCTCGCGAGAGTGCTGACCCGGCGGGCGGTGGCGACCGCGGTCGGCGTCTGATCGGTTCCGGCAGCCGTCAGGACCGCGGGTCGCGGCTCGCTTCCACGGCCTGCTCGGTGGCGTCGCAGACCACCACGGGGTGCGGTTCGAGAACGTTGTGCAGTTCGATCACCGGGAGGTAGCTGCCGGCGTCGGGTCTGCGCACCGTCACCCGCACCCGCTGGTGCCGCATCAGGTACAGGGCCGCGCCGATCCCGCTCACCAGAGAGATCGCACCTCCGATCACGAGCGGGGCGCGGGGGTCGAGGACGTCGGCCAGCCATCCCAGAACCGGACTGCCCAGCGGGGTGCCGCCGAGGAAACACAGCATGTAGATGCCCATCACCCGGCCACGCATCTCGGACGGCACGGACATCTGCAGGATGTTCATCGCCGCCGTCGTGAACGTCAGCGTCAGCGCGCCGGTCGGGACGAGCATGATCGCGACCAGCGCGTAGGTGGGCATCAGTCCCACCAGAATCTCGAACGCCCCGAACGCGGCCGCGGCCCCGAGGAACGTGCGCAGCCGCGGCGGAGTCTTGCGTTTCGCGGCGATCGTGGCGCCGGCGAGCGTGCCCACGGCGAGGGTGGTCGACAGCAGTCCGTAGGCGTCCGCGCCGCGCTCGAACGTGTTGCGGGCGAGAACGGCGAGACTGATCGGGAAGTTCAGCCCGAACGTCGACACCATGAACACCGCCACCATCAGCACCCGCAGGTCGGTGCGACCCCACACGTAACGGAAACCCTCGCGGACCTGCCCTTTCCCGCGTTCCGCCTGGGGTGCCGTGAACAGTTCGCGGGTGTTCATCATCAGCAGGGCGATCAGCACACCGGTGAACGTGCCCACGTTGAGCAGGAACACCCACCCCGTGCCGATGAGGGTGATCAGCACACCCGAGATCGCCGGACCGATGATGCGAGCCGTGTTGAACGTCATCGAGTTCAGGGCGATCGCATTGGGCAGCGACTCCTTGCCGACCATCTCGATCGTGAACGACTGCCGCGCCGGCGCGTCGATCGCCGATGCGCAGCCGAGTAGAAACGCGATGAGGTAGACGTGCCACAGGGCCACCAGCTCGCCGACATCCAGCAGCCCGAGCACCAGTGCGCACAACGCCATCGACACCTGCGTCGCGATCAGGATGCGCCGCTTGTCGTACCGGTCGGCGAGCACGCCGCCCCACACGGACAGGAACAGGGTCGGACCGAACTGCAGTGCCATCACGATGCCGACCGCGAGCGCGTTGCCGTTCGACAACGTCAGGACGAGCCAGTCCTGCGCCACCCGCTGCATCCAGGTTCCGACGAGGGAGACGATCTGCCCCGACGCCCACAGCCGGTAGTTCCGGGTGCGGAGAGCGACGAACATGCCGGTCTTCGGCTGGGCTGAGGCGGTGGACTCGGATTCGGGCGGCACACATCCATCTTGCTCCCGGACCCGGCGCCCCATCGACCGGCCCTGGGTGGACATCGGGGGCCGGATCACTCCGGATGCCGGCTACGTTCTCCGGCAAGGGGTTTCCCCGTGCCGTGGGGTTCGGGCAGTCGAATGCCGTTGTACGGGTGGAGACTGCAGGCAGCAGCCGTCGGGCTACTCCGAGTCGGCGACGATTGACGTGATGATGCCGACGGCGTCGCGGAGGGTCTTCAGCTGAGCCTCGTCGAGCCCGGACAGCCGCTCGTTCATCCACGCCTCGCGGGCGTGGGTCTCGTCCGCGATCAGCGCGTGACCGGCATCCGACAGCGTGACGATGATCTGCCGTCCGTCGGTGGGATGCGGTGCCCGCTCGACCAGCCCCAGTTCGACCAGCGACGCGATGACCCGGG
>NZ_LTCZ01000016.1:0-14270 GCF_001583455.1 Rhodococcus sp. LB1
CAATCCCAGTATCGCGCACCAGTTCACTTTCAACCGAACAGTTCACGACAGTTCAGCCCCGGTCATCGACCGGGGCTGAACTGTCGTTCCGGTGTCAGGCGGACTGGAGCCGGTTGGCGCCGGAGATCATCGCGCGCAGAGTCGATTCCGTGTGGGATTCACCGATTCCCATCGCCCAGAGCCGGATGCCGTCGCGCTCGCAGAGCAGGAATGTCGCGGTGCGGTGCCCGATCTCGTGCTGATGAAATGACAGGATCTCCATCGCACACCCCGCGTCGTACAGCATCGAGGTCATGGCGGCCACCGGACCGGGCGCGCTCGCAGCGGTCTTGCAGATCGATTCGCCGATACCGAGTGTCGCTTCGAAATCCCACATTCCGGGGCCGGTCTTCGTTTCCGACCAGCTGCCCAGACGGAACGGTCCGCTGGACGGCGCGTAGACGGCTTCGAACGCGGACCACGCCATTCCGGCGGATTCGGTGCGGAGTTCCCGCGGCAGCGGCTTGCCGTGGCGCGCGGCGAACGGGTCGGCGGCCGTTGCCGACGAGGGAAAGGGTGAAGCGAAAGAAGGGTTTGTACTCATTCTCGTGGTCTTCCTGAAAGGAGGGAGGACCAACGCGTAGCTCAACGACCCGCAGCGAGGGGTCGGTCCGTATCAGACCCCGCTACGGCGGAGAACTACGAGAATGCGCTGCATGGATGACACTGTAGGCGACAACCGCCCGCAGAGGCAACAGGCCCGTTCACGCTGTCGCGCCGGCCACCGGTGACGGGCGGGTGACGAAATCGTTACCGCTGCATCTGGAACGTGAGGAATTCCTCATGTATCGTCGAACTTGCCATCCACCCCCCCGATGGCAATGAGCCCCAGCCATGACCCCCCATCCAAGGCTGGGGCTCAGTCTTGTTCCGGGCACCTCACGCACCGCGCGCTTGCAGGACTTTTCGCCCGCCGATTCGGAGAACGCTGCACATCCCCGCAAAGTATTGGACACTCGTCCAATCAATCGGATGTCCTCTACCGAAGGCCGACACGCATGACGGATTCACCACGCGCAGATGCGTCCGCGGACCACCGCTCGGCACGGATCGCCACAGCGGGCGCATTCGGCCTGCAGGGATTTCTCCTCGCGGCCGTTCTCACACAGCTGCCGCAGTACCAGGACCGATTCGGGTTCGACGACACGATCATCGTGGTGGCCGTCGTGACGGTGTCTCTCATCGCCGGAGCCGGAAGCGTCCTCGCCGAGCACCTGGCTCGCCGATTCTCCAGCAGGTCGGCCCTGCGACTCGGGCTCGCGACCATCGCGATTGCCGGTGGCGCGCTCGGTTTCAGCCCGAATACCGCGGCCTTCTTCGTCTGCCTGTCCGTGTACGGGGCCGGACTGGGAATCGTCGATGCCGCCGCCAACATGCAGGCGGTGTCGATCCAGCACGCGTACGGCCGCGTCATCCTGTCGTCGTTCCACGCCGTGTGGAGCGTCGGCGCGATTGCGGGTGCCCTCTTCGTCGCCGCCACCTCGGCCCTCGACGTGAGCGTCGCCACCGCGCAACTGGTGGCGGCGCTCGTCGTGGCAGTCGGTCTCACCGTCTGCTGTCCCCGGCTCCTCGTCCGTCAGGAGCCGGCGGGCACCGCCGCGCCGGCGACCGGCCCTGCGCCCGTGCCGGTTCCGATTCGAGCACTGCTCGCGCTCGGTACCGCGATGGCGTTGTTCTACGCCATCGATTTCGGTGTCGGCAACTGGTCCGCTCTGTACGTCCGGAACGTTCTGCTCGCGGATGCCGGCACGGCCGCTCTGGCACTGGCCGCATACCAGTGCGCGGCTCTGGTGTCGCGACTGACCGGCGACTTCTGGGTGGCGAAGTACGGCGAGATCGCCGTCGTCCGTGTGGGTTCGGCGGTCGGTGTCGCCGGATTAACGGTCGTCGTCCTCGCCCCGTCGTCGGTCGTCGCGATTGCCGGATTCCTCGTCGTGGGCCTCGGCGTGCCGGTCGTCGCTCCCCTGTGTTTCAGTGCCGCCGGGCGGCTGGCACCCTCCGGCCAGGTGGACGACGTCGTGGCGCGGATCAACCTGTTCAACTACGTGGGCACCCTCGTGGGCGGCGCGATAGTCGGCGGCGTCGCCGCGGCGACCAGCCTGCGGATCGGGTTCGTGGTCCCGCTCCTGTTCGCGGTGGGGCTCGTCCTGCTCGCCCCCGCGTTCGCCCCGGACCGGGACCGGGACAAGCAATCCGAGTGCGCCCCGGATCGCGACTGACGGCAGATGTTCTACTTAGGACATGCCGACTTGGGGATGGTTCGTGATCGCCGTGGCGATCGTCTACGTCGCAGTTCTGGTCTCGTCACGATCCGCTCGTGGCGGCTCACACACCCCACACGACCTGCATCCCGCATCGACGTGGCGACACCTCGACGACGCCGTCCGGGACGAGGTGACGTGTCTGCTCGACCGGGGCAGGACGATCGAGGCGATCAAGATTCTCGTCGCGCGGGACGGGATCGGCGTGCGGCACGCGAAGGCCACGGTCGAGTACGGCCGGCTCCAAGCCCGGCCGGTCCCCGCCGGAATCCGCTCCTGCGGAGACACGTCGCCGATCGAGGGCACGCTCCGCGACCTCAAGAGCGAGGGCAAGACCGTTGCGGCGATCACCCTGCTGCGGGACAGTACGGGAATGACACTTCGGGAAGCGAAGGACGCGGTGGACCAGCTGTGACAGTCGAAATAGACCCGGCAGGGATCTGGGATTCCGAGGCGATCGCCGACGTCGCCGCGGCAACGTTCCCTCTCGCGTGCCCGCCCGGGGCGACACAGGACGACATCGCCGCCTTCATCGACGACGTGCTGTCGGCCGAACGGTTCTCGGAATACCTCACCGACCCGAACCGCACTGTCCTGAAGGTCACCCACGGCGGGGCGATCGTCGGCTACGCGATGCTGATCGACGGTGAGCCCGCCGATCCGGATGTCGGCAGGGCCGTGACGCTCCGGCCGACAACCGAGATCAGCAAGCTGTACGTGCTGCCCGGCAACCACGGGACCGGCGTCGCGTCCGCGCTGATGGACGCCATCGTCGAACGCGCCGTCGCCGCGGGGTGCGCCGGGCTGTGGCTCGGCGTCAACCAGGAGAATGTGCGCGCCCAGCGCTTCTACGCGAAGCACGGATTCACGCAGGTCGGAACGAAGACCTTCCTCGTCGGCACCCAGCTGCACCACGACTTCGTGATGCAGCGGGCACTGTGACGAGCTGCGTCAGCTCGCGGCGACCTCGAAGCGCGACAGCGCCAGCAGGCGCGACGTGGCACGCAGGTACTTCTTCCGGTACCCGCCGGCCAGCATCTCGGGAGTGAAGATCGCGTCGAGCTTGGCCCCTGCCACGGTGACCGGGATGCTCGCGTCGTACAAGCGGTCGGCGAGGACCACCAGGCGCAGCGCGACCGACTGGTCCTCGGCGGGGTGGACGCCGTCCAGGAACACGGCCGGAATGCCCTCGACCAGCTTGTTGTAGCGGGACGGGTGCAGCGTGCTGAGGTGCTTGCACAGCGCGTCGAAGTCGTCGAGCGTCGCGCCGGGGATGCTGTCGGCGCGCTCGGCGAGCTCCTCCGACGAGATCGGGTCCGGGGCCGGCGGCAGGTCGCGGTGCCGGTAGTCGGGTCCGTCGACGCGGATCGTCTCGAAGATCGAGCCCAGCTTCTTGATCTCCCGCAGGAAGTCCTGCGCGGCGAATCGGCCTTCGCCGAGCTGGCCGGGCAGTGTGTTCGACGTCGCCACGATGGACACGCCGCGCGCCGACAATTCCGACAGCAGGCGGGACACCAGCATGGTGTCGCCCGGGTCGTCGAGTTCGAATTCGTCGATGCAGAGGACGCTGTGGCCGGACAACTGCTCGACGGCCTTGTTGAAACCGAGGGCACCGACGACGTGCGTCAGCTCCACGAACGTGCCGAACGCCTTGGGCGACGGGACGCTGTGGAAGATCGACGCCAGAAGGTGGGTCTTACCGACACCGAAGCCGCCGTCGAGGTAGAGACCGGCACCGGTGGCCTGCGTCTTCTTCCCGAACAGGCCGCGTCGCCCGCCACTGCGGATCTTCACGACCTTCTTCGCGAACTCCTCCGCCGTCTGGACCGCGGCGGCCTGGCTGGGTTCTGCGGGATCGGGGATGTACGACGCGAAGCTCACCTCGTCGAACATGGCCGGGGGCACCATCTGAGCTACCAACTGATCAGCCGGTACCACGGGGCTACGATCGACAAGACGTGCATGCATACAAGCAGGGTATCCACGTGTTGTGATCACCAACATGCACCGTGTACATATTGCGACATTTTTCACACCGGACAGTCCACCCGCACGGGAGGAGTCCAGTGAATCGACCGCGAACGCGCTGCGCGACCTGTATGCCTACCCAGCGGAGACGCCGCGGCCCTGGGTGCGCGTCAACTTCGTGAGCAGCATCGACGGAGCCGTCTCCGTCGACGGCGTCAGCGGGGCGCTCGGCACACCCGCGGACAGGCTGGTCTTCGAAACCCTGCGGGAGTTGGCCGACGTCGTGCTGGTCGGAGCCGGAACCGTCCGGGCGGAGAACTACGGCGGGGCGCGCGTCGGCGCGGAGGGCAGGCGACGCCGGGTGGCGTCGGGGATGCAGGAGGTCCCGCCGATCGCCGTCGTGTCTGCTCGCGCCCACCTCGACCCGCACTCACGCCTGTTCACCGACACCGAGGTGGCCCCGATCGTCGTCACGTGCACGGACGCCGACCCGACGCGGGTCCGGGCTCTCGCCGACGCGGGTGCGCGGATCGTGACGGCCGGCGAGGGGCAGGTCACCGGCGACGGGCTGATCGCCGCCCTCGAGGATCTCGGACTGCGCCGGGTGCTCTGCGAGGGCGGCCCGAGCCTGTTCGGGCAGCTGACTGCGGACGACGCCGTCGACGAGGTCTGCCTGACCACGGCACCCGTGCTCGTCGGCGGGACCGCGGGTCGCGTCGCCACCTCGCCGAGTACCCGGGTCACCGCGATGACCCCCGCGCACATCCTCACCGACACCGACGGCACCGTCCTCACCAGATGGGTGCGGCTGCCCCGCCCGTAGAGGAACCTGGCAGGGTGGTCGCCATGCGCAGATCGGTGTTGCTCGCAATGGTTCTCGTGGTGTGCAGCGCGTGCGGAGCCGGACCGTCCAACCGGCCCCACGTGGCGGTCGAACGCGAGGGCGGCGGCAGCGAACCCACCGCGACGGAGACCGAGAACACCGACGCTCCCCCGCCCGTGTTGCAGACCCCGAAGAACGATCTGGCGTGGACCGACTGCACGCAGAGCACGCTCGGCGCCCTGGGCCCGGGAACGACACCGCCGGCCGGGCTCGTCTTCGAATGCGGCTCGTACGAGTCGGCCGTCGACGAGAGCGGCACCCTGCCCGGCTCCTTCACGATGGGTGCGATGCGGGCACGGCTCGCCGACACCCCCGAGAACGCGGCCCCGCTGGTGCTCACGTCGGGATCGGACCGGTCGTCGACCGCGACGCTCGCAGCGCTGAGCACCGGCGGTCTGACATCGCTGCTGTCGACGCGACCGGTGGTCGCGGTGGACCGCCGCGGGATCGCCTCCTCGCAGGAGATCGAATGCCTCACCCCGGAGCTCCGCAGCAGCCTGGCGAATCTCGGGCAGTTCGACCCGGGGACGGGTGACCAGGTCGACAAGGTGACCGCGCTGGGCCGCGACGCCACCATCGCGTGCACCGACTACCTGCAGCCGCAGGAACTCGCGTTCGACAGCACCCACGCCGCCGACGACATCGAGGAGCTGCGCCGCACCTGGGACGTCGATGCGCTCGGGATCCTCGCCACCGGCAACGGCAGTGCCGTCGCGCTCAGCTACGCCGCCAAGTACCCCGATCGGGTCGGCCGGCTCGTCCTCGACTCCCCCGCCGTCACCACGGTGGATGCCGCGACCGCCACCGAGCAGCAGGTCGCGGGTCAGGAGGCGGCGTTCGACTCGTTCGCCCGCCAGTGCATCGCCCTCAACTGCTCCCTGGGCGCCGATCCCCGCGCCGCGATGACCGACGCCGTCACCCGCGCCGCGAACGGTCAGATCCCGCGGGTCTCCGCGAACGCCCTCCTCACCGCGGTGTCCGGGTCGCTCGCCGCGGCGGGCGGCGAGCAGCAGGGCCGCGTCCGCGCCCTGTCCGATGCGGTGTCCGCCGCCCTCGCCGGAAACACGGCGCCGATCCTCGCGGCGGTCACGCAGGCCGAGGCGGCCTACGAGAGCGACGGCCAGTTCATCACCCGCTGCACGGACGGCCAGCAGTGGCCCGCACCCGACCGGGTCCGCGAACTGCAGAAGCTGTGGGGCGAGCGGTTCCCGCTGTTCGGCCCGAACGCCGCCGTCGGTCTGCTCACGTGCACCTCGTGGCCCGCGACCGCGCCGCCCGCCCTGCCCCGCGAGCTGACGCTGCCGGTCCTGGTGCTGAGCGGCACCGCCGACCCGGTCGTCGGGAACGCCGGGGTGGGGACGGTGACCGGGGCCGTGTCGAGCGCGGGCGCCGCGACGGCGACGTTGACGTGGCACGGCAGCGGCCACCCCGCCACCCATTCGGACTGCGCGCAGAAGTCGATCGTCACCTACGTCGCGGACGGCGTGCTGCCCCCGGACGGCAGCGCCTGCCCCGCCTAGCCGAGGTGGTCCGCCCGACACCCACAGGGGGTGCGTGACCGCACGTCAGAGCTTCTCGGTGTACCGTGCCGTGGTGTTCCTTCGACAACTCGAACCGCGCACCGGGCGGACTGCCAACGAGGTCATCAACTTCGCGCTGTGGCCGATCGCCGTCATGACAGTGCTGCATCGAGTGGTCGTCAAGGCGGTCAACGGGTACATCACCGACGACTTCCGCCCGGTCTACAACGCTGCGCTGGCCTTCCTCAACGGGCGGCCCGTCTACACCGCCAACTTCAACTGGGTCGATCCGCACTATCTGTATCCGCCGTCCGGCACACTGCTGATGGCACCGATAGCGGTGATCGACCCCGAGAAGTCCCGGTGGTTGTTCATCATCGCCAACGCGATCGCCATCGTGATCGCGTTGTACCTGCTCCTGCGGCTGTTCGGCCTGGGATTGAACACCATCGCGGCCCCGATCCTGCTGCTCGCCACGTTCTCGTCCGAAACCGTCACCAACACCCTCGTCTTCACCAACATCAACGGCCTGGTCCTGCTCGGCGAAATCGCGTTCCTCGTGTTGTTGATGAAGCGCAAGGACATGTGGTCCGGTGTCGCCATCGGGCTGACGTTCGCGGTGAAACCTATCCTCGCCCCACTCCTGCTGCTGCCTCTGGTGCGCGGACAGTGGAAGGTGTTCGTCACCGCGATCGGCATCCCCCTGATCCTCACCGCCGTGGCGTGGCCGCTGTCCGCGGACCCGATGGACTTCGTGCGCCACACAGTGCCGTACTTGATGGAGTCGCGCGACTACTTCAACAGCGCGATCGTCGGCAACGGCAAGTACTACGGCCTCCCCACCGCCCTGATCTGGGCTCTGCGCGGTGTCTTCACCGCCATCGTGCTCAGCTCCCTGTGGCTGCTCTACCGCTACTACCGCCACGACGAGCTGTTCTTCGTCGTCACCATGTCCGGGGTTCTGCTGACGGCGTCGTGGCTTCTCGGCTCGCTGGGCCAGATGTATTACTCGATGATGCTGTTCCCGCTCCTGATGTCCGTGGTGCTGAAGAATTCGGTGATGCGGAACTGGCCTGCGTGGCTGGCCGTGTACGGGTTCATGAGTTACGACAGCTGGCTGTCGAGCCGGTTCATCGAGGCCGGCCGGACCGCCGAGTACATGAAGACCACGCTGGGGTGGAGCCTCCTGCTCCTCGTGGTCTTCGGTGTGCTGACCGTCCGCTACGTCTCGGCGCGGCGCGAGGGGCGACTCGACCGGGGCATCGATCCGGCGTTCCTCCTCGAACCGCACGAGAAGGCTCCCGACATCTCGCCGCGGGAACCGGAACCGGACGAGCAGCCGCAGGTCGAGTCGGCCACCGCCAAGACGTAGGCCCCCGTCACGCGCCGGGCGTCGCGGCCGGAATCGGCGAAACGTATTAGCGTGGAGCCATGAGTTCGCAGCAGCAGGATCCCACGCAGTCCGCCCCGAAGGTTGCTCTCTCCGACAGCGAGTGGCGCGAGAAACTGACTCCCGAGGAGTACGCGGTGCTGCGCCAGGCCGGTACCGAGCGCCCCTTCGTCGGCGAGTACACCGACACCAAGACGGAAGGCGTCTACCACTGCCGGGCCTGTGGCGCCGAGCTGTTCCGCAGCGCGGAGAAGTTCGAATCGCATTGTGGGTGGCCGTCGTTCTTCGATCCGGCCGACTCGGACGCCGTCGTCCTCCGCGAGGACACGTCGCTGGGTATGCGCCGCGTCGAGGTGGTGTGCGGGACGTGCCACAGCCACCTGGGCCACGTCTTCGAGGGCGAGGGCTACCCCACCCCCACCGATCAGCGGTACTGCATCAATTCGATCTCGCTGACCCTGGAACCGACCGGCGAATGATCGTCGGTGGATCGAACGCCCGGATCGGCGGTAGCTCGCCCTCGTAGCGTTCGATCTCGACGAGCACGTGCTGGCCCGTGCAGCCGTGGGCGAGTGACGACGTGCCCACGTCCGGTGTCAGCACGTTGGGGTTCCCGTGCACGCAGAGGGAATCCGGGTCGGTGGCGTCGAGAGGGTCGTACCAGGCTCCCGTCGACAGCTGAACCACACCGCGGCGGACACCGTCGTCCACCACCACACCGGCGAGGCAGGCGCCCCGGTCGTTGAACACGCGGACGACGTCGCCGGCGGTGAGTCCGCGGTCGGTGGCGTCATCCGGATGGATTCGCAGCGGTTCGCGGCCCCGGATCTTCGATTTCTGGCTGGTGCTGCCGTGGTCGAGTTGGCTGTGCAGTCGGGTACGCGGCTGGTTGGCGATCAGATGCAGCGGGAACTGCCGTGCCCGGCGGCCGCCCAGCCATTCCTCGGGCTCGTACCAGCGTGGGTGTCCGGCGCAGTCGTCGTAGCCGAATCCGTCGATGTCGGCGGAGAAGATCTCGATCCGCCCGCTCGGGGTGGCCAGGGGGAATTTCACCGGATCGGCCCGGAAGTCGCCGAACAGGATCAGGTCGTCCTCGGTCCGCATCCGCACGTGACCCTGCGTCCAGAAGTCGTCGAAACTCGGGGCGGGGCCGCCGTCCGCGCGGACGAAGTCCCGCCACTGCCCGTACAGGTGCTCGAGCCACTGCTCGGACGAGCGGCCCTCGGTGAACTTCTGCCCGACACCCAGTTTCCGGGCGACGGCGGCGAACGTGTCGTAGTCGTCCTGCGCGTCGGCGTACGGCCCGACGGCGGCGTGCATGGCGACGAGCAGCGGGTCGTTGCGGGTGCAGCTGATATCGGCCCGCTCGAGCGACGTGGTGGACGGCACGACGATGTCCGCGTGCCGGGCCATCGGCGTCCAGTAGGGGTCGTGGACCACGATCGTGTCGGGACGGGCCAGCGCCCGGCGCAGCCGGGGAATGTCCTGATGGTGGTGGAACGGGTTGCCGCCCGCCCAGTACAGCATCTTGATGTCCGGGTACGTCAGCCGCTGACCGTCGTAGTCGAACGGTGCGCCGGGGTTCAGGAGCATGTCCGAGATCGCGGCCACGGGGATGAAGTCGCGGACGGGGTTCAGCCCCTGGGGAAGCGTGGGCAGCGGGTACGGGACGGGGGCCAGCCCGGGCTCGTTCATGGAACCGTAGCCGTGGCCGAAACCACCACCGGGAAGACCGATCTGGCCCAGCATCGCGGCGAGGGTGACCCCCATCCACGGGGCCTGCTCACCGTGCCGGACCCTCTGCAGCGACCACGTGACGGTCACCATCGTCCTGCCCGCCGCCATCCGCCGGGCGAGGGCCACCAGGTCCGCGGCGGCGATGCCGGAGATCTGCTCGGCCCACGCGGGCGATTTCGGTATGCCGTCGGAGCGCCCGAGGAGGTAGTCCTCGAAGCGGTCGTAGCCGACGCAGTGGCTGCCCAGGAATGCCGTGTCGTGCAGGTCTTCCGTCGCGAGGACGTACGCGAGGGCGAGCATGATCGCGACATCGGTGCCGGGCACCGGGGCGTGCCGTTCGGCGGCGCCGTGCACGTCGTCGCGCAGCGGACTGAACGACACGACGGACCCGCCGCGGCGCCGGAGGGCGTCGAGTGCGTCGCGGGTGGGGTGGTCGCTGGTCCCGCCGTGATTGACCCCGGTGTTCTTGAGGGGGACGCCACCGAAGCACACCATGAGATCGGTGTGCTCGGCGATGACCTTCCAGGACGTGGAGCGGGCGAACATCTTCCAGTGGGTGCCCACCACCCGGGGCATGATGACGCCCGTCGCGCCCAGCGAGTAGCTGTGCACCGAACGGGTGTAGCCACCGAGGGTGTTCAGGAATCGGTGGACCTGACTCTGGGCGTGGTGGAACCGTCCCGCGCTGGCCCAGCCGTACGAACCGCCGTAGATCGCGCTGTTGCCGTGCGTGTCGACGACCCTGCGCAGTTCGTTCGCGAGCCGCTGCGTCAGCTCTTCCCAGTCGACCGACACGAACTCGTCGGCCCCTCGGGAACCGCTGGGTCCCGGGCCGTTGTCGAGCCACCCGCGGCGCACCACCGGGCCGGTGATCCGCGCCTTGCTGCGGACCGACCCGGCGATGTTGCCCAGCACCGGTGACGGGTTCGCGTCACCGGTGTACGGGTGGGCGGCGACGACGTCGCCGTCGGCGACCTCGGCCTCGAACATGCCCCAGTGCGACATGTGCTGGTAGCGGGGCGCGGTGCGAGCCCCGTCGGCGTCATTCATCGGTGCTGCGTCAGATCACGGCAGAGCGGTGATCAGCTTCTCCACATCCACCCGCGGGCCGGTGAAGAACGGCACCTCTTCGCGGACGTGCAGACGGGCCTCGGTGGCGCGCAGGTCGCGCATGAGATCGACGATGCGGTACAGCTCCGGCGCCTCGAACGCGAGAATCCACTCGTAGTCGCCGAGTGCGAACGAGGGCACGGTGTTGGCGCGGACGTCCTTGTACGTGCGGGCCGCCATGCCGTGGTCGGCCAGCATCTTGCGCCGCTCGTCGTCGGGCAGCAGGTACCACTCGTAGGACCGGACGAACGGGTACACGCAGATGTAGTTGCCCGGGTCCTCACCGGCCAGGAACGCCGGAATGTGGCTCTTGTTGAACTCGGCGGGACGGTGGCACGCGACGTTGCTCCACACCGGCTTGCTCGCGCGGCCCAGGGCGGTGGTGCGGCGGAAGTCGGCGTACGTGGCCTGAAGGGCTTCGATGCTCGCCGAGTGCGTCCAGATCATGAAGTCGGCGTCGGCACGCAGGCCTGCCACGTCGTAGAGCCCGCGCACCACGACACCCTTCTCCGCCTGACCTTCGAAGAAGATCCGCGCCTCCTTGATCACAGCTTCCCGGTCGTCCCCGAGAACACCGGGTTCCACCTGGAACACCGAGAACATGAGGTAACGGATTTCAGAGTTCAATGCGTCGAAGTCGAGGCGTGCCATGCGTCTATCGTGCCACTCGCCCGGCGAGCCGTGCAGCCGCCGTCGTCGCAGCGGCCACACACGCGGGAACACCCACCCCGTGCAGCAGCGCCCCCGACACCTCGAGACCGTCCAGACCTGCGACTTCCTGCTCGATCACCGCCACCCGCCCGAGATGGCCGGGACCGTACTGCGGCAGGCCGCCGTGCCAGCGCTGGACGTGCACCGCGGCGGGTTCCGCGGACACCCCGGTGACGGTCGCGAGGTCCCGCCGGGCCGCGGCGATCAGCTCGTCGTCGGGTGCGTCGACGACGGCGGCGTCGCCGAACCGTCCGAAGGACGCCCGGACGAGGGTCACCTCCCGCTCGGCGAGGTGCGGCCACTTGCGACTCGACAGGGTGAACGCCTTCGCGCCGAGCGCGGCGTCGGTGGCGACGAGGATCCCGGAGTTCTGCGGGAGGTCGACCCGGATCGGCAGCGCCAGCGCGACGACCGCCGACGAGGCCAGCGGGATGTCCGCGGCGGCCGCCGACGCGCGGGGGGCGATGCCGGCGAGCAGGTCGGCGAGCTGCGGGGCGGGCACGGCGAGCACGACCCCGTCGACGGGGCCCACCGGTTCCGCCGACCAGCCGTCGCCGTCGCGGCCGAGTGTCCGGATCCGTTCGTGCACGATCTCCGCCGACGCGGCCTCCGTCAGGGCGCGCAGCAGGACGCCGTAGCCGTCGCGCAGCGCCCCGAACACCGGCCCGGGGGTCGGGGCGGGGAGGGCGTCCGCCACCGCCGCGGACAGGCTCGTGGCGCCGCGGTCGAGCGCCGCCGCGAGCGTGGGGAGCGCGGCGCGGACGCCGATCGTGTCCGCCAGACCCGAATAGACCCCTCCGAGAAGCGGATCCACCGACCGCTGGACCACCTGCGCGCCGAACCGGTCGCCGACCAGTGCACCGACGGCGATGTCCGCACCCGGTGTCCAGTCGAGGGGCACCGTCCGCTCCCCCGCCACCCGCGCGAGTGTCCGGTCGTCGACGAGACCGCGCAGACTGTTCCCGTCCGCGGGTATCCCCATGAGGGTGCCGGCCGGCAGCGGGTGCAGCGCGTCCTCGGACCAGATGAGCGGCCGCAGTCCCGCCGGATGCACCAGCTGGTCGGAGAGGCCGAGTTCACCGAGCAGGGCGGGCAGTTCCGGGCGCCGCGCGATGAAGGCTTCCGCCCCGACGTCGACGGGCTCCCCCGCCAGGTCCACCGTGCGCAGCTTGCCGCCGAGCCGCTCCGCGCCGTCGGCGAGGACGATCCGGGCATCGGCGCCGAGCCGCTGCCGCAGGCGGTACGCGGCAACGAGCCCGGAGATGCCGCCGCCGACGACGAGAACCTTCGGCGACGACCCGGTCACAGTGAATGCACCAGCTCGACCAGCGCGGTCAGCGCGCCCGGGTCGGTGTCGGGCAGGACGCCGTGCCCGAGGTTGAAGATGTGTCCCGTGGCGCCGGCGGCGAGGGCGGCGTCCGCTTCCGCGGTGATGCGGCGGACCTGCTTCTCGACCGCCGCCGGTCCGGCGAACAGCACGGCGGGGTCGAGGTTGCCCTGGAGCGCCTTGCCCGGGCCGACCCGGCGCGCTGCCACGTCCAGGGGGATGCGCCAGTCGACGCCCACCACGTCGGCGCCCGCTTCGCCCATCGCGCCGAGCAGTTCGCCGGTTCCGACGCCGAAGTGGATGCGCGGCACCTTCGCGCTCTCCACCTCGGCGAACACCCGCTCGGAGTGGGGCAGCACGAATTCCCGGTACTCGGCGAGGGACAGCGCGCCGGCCCACGAGTCGAACAGCTGGATCGCGTCGACGCCGGCGCGCAACTGGGTCTGCAGGAAGGTGATGGTGGTATCGGCCAGGGTGCCGAGCAGCGCGTGCCACGTCCGGGGGTCGGAGTGCATGAGCGCCTTCGTGCGCTCGTGATTGCGGCTCGGACCGCCCTCGACCAGGTACGAGGCGAGAGTGAACGGGGCTCCGGCGAAGCCGATCAGCGGCGTCGAGCCGAGTTCCGCGGTGAGCAGCTGCACGGCCTGCGCGACGGCGCCGACTTCCTCGGGTACGAGGCGCGGCAGGGCGGCGACGTCCGCGATCGACCGGACCGGGTTCGCGACGACGGGACCGGTGCCGGCGACGATGTCGAGATCGATGCCTGCGGCCTTGAGCGGCACCACGATGTCGGAGAACAGGATCGCGGCGTCGACGCCGTGCCGGCGCACGGGCTGCATGGTGATCTCGCAGACCAGTGCCGGATCGAAGCACGACTCGAGCATGCCGATCCCCGACCGGATCTCGCGGTACTCGGGAAGCGAGCGGCCCGCCTGCCGCATGAACCACACCGGGCGACGGCCGGGGGTACGGCCTTCCGCGGCCGCCAGGAGGGGTGCGTCGGGGAGCACCCGCCTCGCGGCGTACGTCGCCCGTTCACTCATGCCTGCATTGGTGCTTTCCAACCCGCTCATCGGTCCTCGCGCTCTCTGCCTGCTCGAATTTCGGCAGCTCTCATGCTGCCATGCCGGGACTCCGCCGCCGATCGGCCCTGCTCGGCGCGCCTCCGACGAGATGTGGGGGTCCGGGTCTAACGTCCCGAGCTGTGACGACTTCGGGATCGCCCGCCGAACCGGCCGAGTTCCGCGCCGCGGTCGAAGCGATGAATTCCGCGCAGGTTCGCGCGGACATCGAGCTGGGCCCCATCCGGCCCCCGCAACGGCTC
>NZ_LTCZ01000017.1:0-151999 GCF_001583455.1 Rhodococcus sp. LB1
TCGTCGTCGTAGAACATCTCGACTGCCACAGTTCAACCTCTTTCTTGGATTTGCGTATCTAAAGTACTAGCGAGTGGCCGTGATGGACTTCGGCCCCCGTCCCACGGCCACGACCCCGGACTGCACGATCTCCCGGATACCGTACGGATCGAGCATCCGCAGCAGCGCATCCAGCTTGGATCGCGTTCCAGTCGCCTCGATCGTGACCGACTCCGGGGAGACGTCGATCACCTTGGCGCGGAACAGATTCACCGTCTCGATCACCTGCGTGCGCACGCTGGCGTCGGCTCGCACCTTGATGAGCACCAGCTCACGGGCGACGGAGGCCTCACCGTCCTGCTCGACGATCTTGATGACGTTGATGAGCTTGTTGAGCTGCTTGGTCACCTGCTCGAGCGGGAACTCGTCGACGGTCACGACGATGGTCATGCGGGAGATCTCGGGAAGCTCGGTGCCACCGACGGCGAGCGACTCGATGTTGAACCCACGACGGGAGAACAGCGCGGCCACCCTGGCCAGCACGCCCGGCTTGTCCTCGACGAGAACACTGAGGGTGTGGCTCGTACTCACTGATCTTCCTCCCCGGCCGCTGCGGCCATGCCCGAACGCTGCTCGCGCTCCATGGCCTCGTGAATGACGGCCGGCTCGGCGGCCGCCTCGTCGTCGTCGAACAGCGGACGGATGCCCCGCGCCGCCATGATCTCGTCGTTGCTCGTGCCCGCCGCGACCATCGGCCACACCTGAGCGTCGGCGCCGACGATGAAGTCGATCACCACGGGCTTGTCGTTGATGGCCTGCGCCTCACGGATCGCCGCCTCGACGTCCTCTTCGCGCTCGACGCGAATCCCGTGGCAGCCCAACGCCTCCGCCAGCTTGACGAAGTCGGGGATGCGGATCGCGCCGTGCGTGCCGAGATTGGTGTTGGAGTAGCGCTCGTCGTAGAACAGCGTCTGCCACTGGCGCACCATGCCGAGGTTTCCGTTGTTGATGAGCGCAACCTTGATCGGGATGCCCTCGAGCGCGCAGGTGGCGAGTTCCTGATTGGTCATCTGGAAGCAGCCGTCACCGTCGATGGCCCACACCTCGGTGTCGGGCATGCCCATCTTGGCGCCCATCGCGGCGGGGACGGCGTAACCCATCGTGCCGAGACCGCCGGAGTTCAGCCAGGTGCGCGGCTTCTCGTAGTTGACGAACTGTGCGGCCCACATCTGGTGCTGGCCGACGCCGGCGCAATAGATCGCGTCGGGACCGGCGAGCTTGCCGACCGACTGGATCACGTACTCCGGGGACAGCGCGCCGTCGGACGGACGGTCGTAACTGAGGGGGTACGTGCGACGGATGCCGTCGAGGTACGCCCACCACTCGGTGAGGTCCAGCGTGGTTCCGGTGGCCAGGTCGGCCTTGATCGCCTCGATCAGTTCGACGATGACCTCTTTGCAGTCGCCCACGATCGGGACGTCCGCGTACCGGTTCTTGCCGATCTCCGCAGGGTCGATGTCGGCGTGGATGACCTTGGCGTCGGGGGCGAACGAATCGAGCTGACCCGTGACCCGGTCGTCGAAACGCGCGCCGAGCGTGATCAGCAGGTCGCTGCGCTGCAGTGCCGCCACCGCCGCGACCGTGCCGTGCATGCCGGGCATGCCACAGTTCAGCGTGTGGCTGTCCGGGAACGCGCCGCGCGCCATCAGCGTGGTGACCACCGGAATGCCGGTGAGCTCGGCCAGTTCGAGCAGTTCCGGAGACGATTCCGACTTGATGACCCCGCCACCGACGTACAGCACCGGGTGCTTCGCGTCGGCGATCAGGCGGGCCGCCTCGCGGACCTGCTTGCCGTGCGGCTTGGTGACGGGACGGTAGCCGGGCAGCCGCATCTCCGGCGGCCACGAGAACGTGGTCTGGGCCTGGAGAACGTCCTTCGGGATGTCGACGAGCACCGCGCCGGGACGACCGCTGGAGGCGAGGTAGAAGGCCTCCGCGATGATCCGGGGGATGTCGACGCCGTCGGTGATGAGGAAGTTGTGCTTGGTGATCGGCATCGTGATGCCGGAGATGTCGGCTTCCTGGAACGCGTCCGTGCCGATGAGCGCGCGGCCGACCTGTCCGGTGATGGCCACGACCGGAACGGAGTCCATCTGCGCGTCGGCGAGCGGCGTCACGAGGTTGGTCGCACCGGGACCGGACGTCGCCATACAGACGCCGACCTTGCCGGTCGCCTGGGCGTACCCGGTGGCGGCGTGGCCTGCACCCTGCTCGTGACGGACGAGCACGTGCCGGACCCTCTTCGAATCGAAGAGCGGGTCGTAGACAGGGAGAACGGCGCCACCCGGAATGCCGAATACCGTGTCGACCTCGAGCTCCTCGAGGGCTCGGACCACGGACTGGGCGCCGCTGACCCGCTCGGGGGCGAGTTGGCGGCGGCTACCGGTCTGAGTCGCGGCGGCCGCGGTCGTCGGGCTTGCTGCCCCCGACTTGCGCGGCGTGGGTTGAGGCCGTGCGGTTGGTGCGCTCACTGGGAAATCCTCTGATTCTGGCTCCGGGCAACAAAAAACCCCCGTCAGCTGATGCTGTACGAGGGTGGCGCGTCGTTATCTGGCGAGTTGAAGGAATCGACTCAGGCGACGACGCGCCGGCCGATTACGAGCAACTCATTCTGTTTCACGCGCTCGACGGTAGGCGCGCTAATAGTGAACAGTCAACTTGGTGAGTCGGCCGTCCCAGAATATGAGATACATCGGCTGCGGTGCGAAGATGTAGAGGTGTCAACTCCGCAGCAGCCCGTGCCACCAGAATCATCATCCCACACGACGAACCCACCCAAGCAGGTCATCCGGATTTCTCCCCTGGCCTATCTGGGATGCGCCTTCCTCCTGTTCGCCGTGTCGTTCCCCATCTTCGGCTGGCCGGCCGCCTTCGGCTGGCTCGTGATCGCCCCGATCGTCGCGGTGGCCTGGGTCGCGCGGGTGCGGACCACGGTCACGCCCGACGGACTCGAGGTGCGCCGGCTGTTCGGCGGCCGGTCGCTGGCGTGGTCCGAGATCACGGGATTCCGCTTCCCCAAGCGCGGCTGGGCCCGGGCCACGCTGACGGACGGGGGCGAGGTGACCCTTCCCGTCGTCACATTCGACCGGCTTCCCGATATCGCCCAGGCGAGCGGCGGCCGCATCACCGACCCCTACGCGGCAGCCGCCGCGGCGGACGAGGCGGCCCACCACGCCGACACCGAATCGAATGGCGAGCAGCCGGTGAAGAACCGGCCGGACACAGACGGGGAATAGTGCGCGAGTAGCGTTTGTCAGTACTTCCGTACGCTGACTAAGGAATACGCTCATGCCCCCGCTGAGGTCCCGAACCACCACCGCAGGACGAAATGCCGCAGGCGCCCGCGCACTGTGGCGCGCCACCGGAATGACCGACTCCGACTTCGGGAAGCCGATCGTCGCGATCGCGAACTCGTACACGCAGTTCGTTCCCGGGCACGTCCACCTGAAGAACGTCGGCGACATCGTCGCCGACGCCGTCCGCGCCGCCGGTGGTGTACCTCGTGAGTTCCACACGATCGCTGTCGACGACGGCATCGCGATGGGGCACGGCGGCATGCTGTATTCCCTTCCCAGCCGCGAGATCATCGCCGACTCCGTCGAGTACATGGTCAACGCGCACACCGCCGACGCCCTCGTCTGCATCTCCAACTGCGACAAGATCACCCCGGGAATGCTCAATGCCGCACTGCGTTTGAACGTTCCCACCGTGTTCGTGTCCGGCGGACCGATGGAGGCCGGCAAGGCGGTGGTGGTGAACGGTGTCGCCCAGGCACCGACCGACCTCATCACGGCGATCTCGGCGAGCGCCAACGACGAGGTCGACGAGGAAGGACTGTCCGAGGTCGAGCGCAGCGCCTGCCCGACGTGCGGGTCGTGCTCGGGGATGTTCACCGCGAACTCCATGAACTGCCTCACCGAGGCGCTCGGTCTGGCGTTGCCGGGCAACGGTTCCACGCTGGCCACCCACGAGGCCCGTCGCGCGCTGTTCACCCGCGCGGGAACCACCGTCGTCGAAGCCGCGCTGCGGTACTACCGGGACGAGGACGACTCCGTCCTCCCCCGCAACATCGCGACGCCTGCCGCGTTCCGCAACGCGATGGCGCTGGACGTCGCGATGGGCGGTTCCACCAACACGGTGCTGCACACCCTCGCGGCCGCGCAGGAGGGTGAGGTCTACGACTTCGACCTCGACAAGATCGACGAGATCAGCCGCAAGGTGCCGTGCCTGTCGAAGGTCTCGCCCAACTCGGACTACCACATGGAGGACGTGCACCGGGCGGGCGGAATCCCCGCCATCCTCGGCGAACTCCGCCGGGCCGGACTGCTCGAGAGCGACGTCTCGACCGTGCACACCGAGAGCTTCGACGAGTGGCTCGACACGTGGGACATCCGGTCCGGCAAGGCATCCGACGAGGCCGTCGAACTCTTCCACGCCGCGCCCGGCGGCGTCCGCACCACCGAGCCGTTCTCGACGAACAACCGCTGGTCGTCGCTCGACACGGACGCCGCCAACGGCTGCATCCGCGACTTCGAGCACAAGCACACGGTCGAGGGCGGCCTGGCCGTGCTGCGCGGCAACATCGCCGTCGACGGCGCGGTCATCAAGACGGCGGGCATCGACGAAGACCTGTTCCACTTCCAGGGACCCGCGCGCGTCGTGGAGTCGCAGGAGGAGGCGGTGTCGGTGATCCTCGGCAAGAAGATCCAGCCCGGTGAAGTCCTCGTCGTGCGCTACGAGGGTCCCGCAGGCGGCCCGGGCATGCAGGAGATGCTGCACCCCACCGCATTCCTCAAGGGCTCCGGCCTCGGAAAGAAGTGCGCGCTGATCACCGACGGCCGATTCTCCGGCGGTTCCTCCGGACTGTCCATCGGCCACATCTCCCCCGAGGCCGCCAGCGGCGGCGCCATCGGCCTGGTGGAGGACGGCGACCAGATCCTCATCGACATCGCGACCCGCACGCTGAAGCTCCTCGTCGACGACGCGGTGCTCGCCGAGCGCCGGGCGAAGATGGAGTCGTCCGAGCGTCCGTGGCAGCCGGTGAACCGCGAACGCACCGTCACCACGGCCCTGCGCGCGTACGCCGCGCTGGCCACGTCCGCCGACAAGGGCGCGGTCCGTCAGGTCCCCTGACGCACCCCGCACCGGGCACACGGACACGAAGCCGGGTGCCGCAGCAGGAGCTTCCTGCCGCGGCACCCGGCTTCCGTCGTCGGGGCGCTCACGGATTCCACCTCGGATGTGACCGCGCTCACGGGTGATCAACTCGCTCAGACGGAAACACCCCAGAACACGTTCTACTGATCGAAATGATCAGTTGAGCCCGCGCTTCTTGCACACGGCGCTCAGTAGTGGTTCCCTCAGTTGGCCGTTGAGACCTACATCACAATCGGCAGCACCACCGGAACATCTCCGGCCCACGAGGCCATCGGGAACACAACCTAGGAGCGACACATGCCAGGAGTCGGCATTTGGCGAACGAAATCCGTTGAGCAATCCATAGCGGACACCGACGAACCCGACACCCGGCTGCGGAGGGAACTCACCGCGAAGGACCTCACCGTCTTCGGTGTCGCCGTCGTGATCGGCGCCGGTATCTTCACGCTCACCGCCCGGACTGCAGGCAACGTCGCCGGGCCGTCCATCTCGCTCGCCTTCGTCCTCGCCGCCATCGCGTGCGGCCTGGCCGCCCTCTGCTACGCCGAGTTCGCATCCACCGTCCCCGTCGCGGGCAGTGCGTACACGTTCTCCTACGCCACCTTCGGCGAGTTCGTCGCCTGGATCATCGGCTGGGACCTCATCCTCGAATTCGCCCTCGCAGCGGCCGTCGTCTCCAAGGGCTGGTCGCTGTATCTGGGTAACGTCCTCGGGTTCAGCGGATCCACCACAGCCCACCTCGGTCCCATCGACTTCGACTGGGGCTCGCTGATCATCGTCGGCGGCATCACGATCGTGCTCGCCATCGGGACCAAGGTGTCCTCACGCGTGTCCGCCGTCATCACGGCCATCAAGATCGCCGTCGTCCTCCTCGTCATCGCCGTCGGCGTGTTCTACATCAAGAAGGAGAACTACGCCCCGTACATCCCGCCCGCCGAGAGCAACGAGAGCGCCGCGCAGGGTGTGCACCAGACCCTCTTCTCCTTCCTCTCCGGAGCCGACGGCAGCAGCTACGGCTGGTACGGCCTCCTCGCCGCAGCAAGCCTCGTCTTCTTCGCCTTCATCGGATTCGACGTCGTCGCCACCACCGCCGAAGAGACCAAGAACCCGCAGAAGGCGCTCCCCCGCGGCATTCTCGGCTCGCTCGCGATCGTCACCGTGCTCTACGTCGCCGTCACCCTCGTGCTCACCGGCATGGTGAAGTACACCGACCTCAAGACCGGTAGCCCACTCGTCGGCGACAGCAGCGCCACCCTCGCGACCGCCTTCGAGGCACACGGCATCACCTGGGCCCAGACCGCGATCAACTTCGGCGGACTCGCGGGCCTCACCACCGTCGTGATGGTGATGATGCTCGGCCAGACCCGCGTCCTGTTCGCCATGTCCCGCGACGGACTCGTGCCCCGCGGTCTCGCCAAGACCGGCAAGAACGGCAGCCCGGTCCGCATCACCCTGTTCGTCGGCGCCGTGGTCGCACTCCTCGCCGCCTTCTTCCCGATGGGCACGCTGGAGGAGATGGTGAACATCGGCACCCTCTTCGCGTTCGTACTCGTCTGCATCGGCGTCATCATCCTCCGCCGCACGCGTCCCGATCTGCCCCGCGGATTCCGCGTTCCGCTCGTTCCGCTGGTTCCCATCCTCGCCGTCCTGGCCTGCGGATGGCTGATGCTGAACCTCTCGGTCGAGACCTGGATCCGATTCCTCGTGTGGATGGCCCTCGGCGTCGTCGTGTACCTCGCCTACGGCCGGCGCAAGTCGGTCCTCGGACAGAAGCTGGCCGCACAGGCCGGCCCGCCCGAGGAGGAGAACATCCCGGAACTCGTCCAGCGCTGATCTGACGAAAACGACTGCGCCGCACCCCCGATCCGGGGGGTGCGGCGCAGTCGTGGAATGTACGAGGCGATCAGATGAGCGGGTTGGCGCCGTTCAGGAAGATCCACACGCACACACCGGCGCCGATGCCCAGGATCAGTGCCGCGAACGACCCGATGAACGGGCGCGTCGCCCAGCCGCGACGGCCGTCGAGCGAGATACGCCCCGGCCCGGTGAGAATGATCACGCCGGCGCACACACCCAGCAGCGTCTCGTACTCGGTGCCTGCGGGCGCAAAGTACTCGAGCCCCGGTTCCGCGATCTGCCGGAACGCCCACGCATTGATCATCACGGCCAGCACCGAGGCGGCGGCCAGCGGGGTGACGAGACCGAGGATAAGCAGCGCCCCGCCCGCGACCTCACCGATAGCACCCAGGATCGCGAGCAGTTTCGCCTGCTGGAACCCCGAGTTCACCAGCACCTCTTCGAACCCGTCGAGTCCCGGACCGTTCCACATCCCCGTCAGCTTCTGCAGACCGTGCACGAGTGCCGTTCCGCCGACCGCGAGTCGCAGGGCCAGCAGTCCGAGGTCCAGGGTGCCGCGGCCGATCTTCACGTCGCCCTCGCCGATCCGATCGGTCGACCGATCACCCGCCGTGGCCCCGAGGGACGCGCCGGAACCCGCGCCGATCACCTGCGTCGGCTGGTCCGACGTGTCGGACGCCGCCGACTGCCGGTATGCGGGGATCTGCTCGGTGGGGAGGCCCGCGCCGCGCGCATCGCCGTAGTCGAGTTCGTCGTCGGTGTGCGGCAGGCCCTGCCCCGTGGATCCGGACGTCGGCGTGGCCGACGGGAAGCGCTCGGTGGGAAGGTCGTAAGGGCTCGAGACCTTGCCGTAGCCGGGTGAGGCGCTCTGGTCCGCAGCACCCTGGTCCGACGACTCGCTGGGGTCTTTCCGCATGTCAGTCACACCGTCAAGCCTAGGTCGATCGGCCGGACATCGCTGGTAGGCGGAACCGGCGTGGCGGCGACCTCGCACTCTTCCGTAACGTCTCCATCATGATGGTGGGTGGGCGGCGCCGCACGGCGTCCCGCAAGATGGCGATGTCCGCGCTGTGCGTGACGGCGGTCCTCGCCGCCGGGTGCGCGAAATTCGACGACTCCGCGTCCTCACCCTTCACACCCGAGCCGACGGGTGCGTCGGGCGCCGAGGTGGAGCCGGAGAACCCACCACCGTCCACGACGACCACCCCACCGCCGAGCGGGCCTCTGGGACCGTGCCAGGATCCGGACCCCAGCGTGATCGCGACCTGTCTCGACACCACCGGCGGACTCGTCGTCCTCCCCGACGGGGCCACCGCCCTGGTCGCGGAGCGCCGGACCGGGCGCATCCTTCAGGTAGCTCAGGGGCAGACCCCCAAGGAGATCGCGCACGTCGACGTCGACGGCACCACCGACGGTGGACTCCTCGACATCGCGCTGTCGCCGAGTTTCGTCGAGGACAACCTCATCTACGCGTACGTCACGACCCCGACCGACAACCGGGTGGTGCGGATCGCACCGGGAGACTCCGCCAAGGAGGTTCTCGGCGGGATCCCGCGCGGCGACGCGGGCAATGCGGGTTCGCTCGAATTCTCGGGCGACGAACTGATGGTCCTGACCGGAAACGCGGGCAACGCCGCCGCGGCCGCCGATCCAGCGTCCCTCGCCGGGAAACTGCTGAAGGTCACCGCCCTGTCGCCCGCACCGACTCCGGCGCAGCCCCGCCCCCAGGTGGTGCTGTCGGGCATCGGGGTCGCCGGAGGGGTGTGCGTCGACCCGGGTGTCGCCGTGTGGGTCACGGACCGCACACCGCTCGAGGATCGGCTGCTGCGGGTCAGCGCCGACGGAGCCGTGTCGTCTCCGGTGTGGACGTGGCCGGAGCGGCCCGGCGTCGGCGGCTGCGTCGCCGCCGGTGACGTCGTGGCGGTGTCACTGAGCACCGCGAAGGCGATGTCCGCACTCGCTGCCGACCCCGGCACGGGAGCCGTCACCACCGCCCCCGGTGTCATCGTCCAGGACCGGTACGGCCAACTCGGCGGAGCCGCGCTCGGACCCGACGGTCTCATCTGGGTGAGCACCGTCAACAAGACCGGCGGTCAGCCCGGACCCAACGACGACCGCGTGATCAAGATGCCCCTGCCGTCCGGCGGCGGCGGATTCGACTGACGGCCCGCCCCGTCGAAACGAACGGGACGCTCGTTCGGTTGATCCGAACGAGCGTCCCGTTGGTGCAGAAGGGGTTCAGCCGCAGGCCTCGATGACCAGTTCCTTGACGCGGGCCGGGTCGGCCTGACCACGCGTGGCCTTCATCACGTCGCCGACGATCTTGCCCGCGGCCGCGACCTTGCCGCCGCGAATCTTCTCGGCGATGTCGGGGTTCGCGGCCAGAGCCTCGTCGACGGCCGCCTTCAGCTTCGTGTCGTCGCGTTCGACGACCAGCTCGGGGTGGTTCGCGACGACCTGCTCGGGGTCGCCCTCACCCTCGAGGACGTGGTCGACCACCTGGCGGGCCACCTTGTTGTTGAGCTTCCCGCTGTCGATCAGCGCCACCACCTGCGCGACCTGAGCCGGCGTGATCGGCAGCTCGGCGAGTTCCACCCCGCGGGTGTTCGCCTGCTGCGCCAGGTACGACACCCACCAGGACCGTGCGGCCTCCGGGGAGGCGCCGGCGTCGACGGTGGCGATGACGAGGTCGAGGGCCCCCGCGTTGACGAGGTCGCGCATGACCTCGTCCGAGACACCCCAGTCGGCCTGGATCCGGGCGCGGCGGACCCACGGCAGCTCCGGCAGAGTGCCACGCAGCTCCTCGATCCATTCCGCACTGGGCGCGACCGGCTCGAGATCGGGCTCGGGGAAGTAGCGGTAGTCCTCGGCGGTCTCCTTTCGGCGGCCCGGCGACGTGGTCCCGTCGGCTTCCTGGAAGTGCCGGGTCTCCTGGATCACCTCACCGCCGGCCTCCAGCACCGCGGCCTGCCGGCGCATCTCGTACCGGACCGCCACCTCGACGCTCTTGAGGGAGTTGACGTTCTTCGTCTCGGTACGGGTCCCCAGTTCGGTCGCCCCGATCGGCATCAGCGACGCGTTGGCGTCGCAGCGCATCGAACCCTGGTCCATGCGGACGTCGGAGACGTTCAGCGACTTCAGCAGGTCGCGGAGCGCGGTGACGTACGCGCGGGCCACCTCGGGGGCACGGGCACCGGCACCGCTGATGGTCTTGGTGACGATCTCGACGAGCGGGACCCCGGCGCGGTTGTAGTCGAGCAGCGAGTGGCTGGCACCGTGGATGCGCCCGGTCGCACCGCCGACGTGCAGCGACTTTCCGGTGTCCTCTTCCATGTGCGCACGCTCGATCTCCACGCGCCACGTGGTGCCGTCGTCGAGGACGACGTCGAGGTAGCCGTCGGTGGCGATCGGCTCGTCGTACTGGGAGATCTGGTAGTTCTTCGGCTGATCCGGGTAGAAGTAGTTCTTCCGCGCGAATCGGCCCCACGGTGTGATGGAACAGTTCAGCGCGAGTCCGATCCGGATCGCGGACTCGACCGCCGCCTCGTTCACGACGGGCAGCGACCCCGGCAGACCGAGGCACACCGGGCACACCTGCGTGTTCGGCTCGGCGCCGAACTCGGTGGGGCACGGGCAGAACATCTTCGTTTCGGTGCCGAGCTCGACGTGCACCTCCATGCCGAGAACAGGCTCGTACTTGGCGAGCACATCGTCGTAGTCGAGGAGGTCCGGAGCATCGACAGCAGTCATGCCACAGAGTTTATGCGTCCGGGCGTTCGCCGAAAAACGCGGTCAGCCGAAAAATGCGGCCGCCTCCTCGTACCGCTCCCTCGGCACCGTCTTGAGGCGCCGGGTCGCCTCCTGGAGGGGTACGAGGTCGATCGACGTGCCGTGCAGGGCCACCATGTTTCCGAAGTCGCCGCGGTGGACGGCGTCGGTGGCGTGCACCCCGAAGCGGGTGGCGAGCACCCGGTCGTACGGCGTCGGGGTTCCACCGCGCTGCACGTGCCCGAGCACCGTCGTCCGCACCTCCTTGCCGATGCGGCGGACGATCTCGTCGCCGAGCTGCTGTGCGACACCGGTGAATCGTTTGTGACCGAACTCGTCGATACCGCCCTCGCGCAGACTCATCGACTCCGGGGTCGGGGTGGCGCCCTCGGCGACGACGCAGATGAAATGCGAATCGCCGCGCTGGAATCGCTTCTTCACGAGGGAGCAGACTTCGCCGACGTCGAACGGGACCTCGGGAACGAGAGTGAGATGCGCACCGGTCGCGAGCCCGGAGTGCAACGCGATCCAGCCTGCGTGCCGGCCCATCACCTCGACGAGCATCACCCGCTGGTGGGATTCGGCGGTGGTGTGCAGGCGGTCGATCGCATCGGTCGCAATGGACAGTGCGGTGTCGAAACCGAACGTCACGTCGGTGCAGTCGATGTCGTTGTCGATCGTCTTCGGAACCCCGATCACGGGCACCCCACTCTCGGCGAGCCAGCTCGCGGCCGTGAGCGTGCCCTCCCCGCCGATCGGGATGAGCGCGTCGATCCCGTTGTCGTCGAGAGTCTGCCGGATCTGGTCGAGGCCGGCCTTCAACTTGTCGGGGTTGACCCGCGCGGTACCGAGGATGGTGCCGCCCCGGGTGAGGATTCGATCGATCCGGTCGTCGTTGGACAGCACGACCTTGCGATCCTCGAGCAGGCCGCGCCAGCCGTCACGGAATCCCACCACCGAGCTGCCGTATCGGCCGGCGGCGGTCCGAACCACCGCCCTGATCACCGCATTCAGTCCGGGGCAGTCTCCGCCTCCGGTGAGCATTCCGATCCGCATCCAAGCACCCCTCGTCGTCTCGTGTGGTGATGGTGGTTCTCATTACACATCTTGCCGCTCGAACCGTGTTCGGGCACCTCGGACCGGCAGGTTCACTCAGCCGGGTGTGACGAGACCGCTCTCGTATGCCAGGACCACTGCCTGTGCGCGGTCGCGCAGATCCAGCTTGGACAGCACCTTGCCGACGTGTGTCTTGACGGTCTGCTCGGCGACGAACAGGCGCTCCGCGATCTCGGTGTTGGACATGCCGCGGGCGATGAGTTCGAGTACCTCGCGTTCGCGGGGCGTCAGCGCCGACAGCGCGGCCGGTTTGCGGCGCGCGGTGCTGCGGCGGCTGGTCACGTCGGCGATGAGACGCCGGGTGACGGTCGGCGCGAGAAGCGCCTCGCCGTCCGCGACCACCCGCACCGCACGGATGAGTTCCTCCGCGGGCGCGTCCTTGAGCATGAAGCCGCTGGCCCCGATGCTCAGCGCCTCGTACACGTAGTCGTCGACGTCGAACGTCGTGAGCATGAGCACGCGCACCGGCGGATCGAAACCGGCCGACAGGATGACGCGGGCCGCGTCGAGTCCGTTCATCTCCGGCATGCGGACGTCCATCAGGACGACGTCGGGTCGCAGACGCCGGACCTCGCTCACCGCCACGGCCCCGTCCGGAGCGTCACCGATGACACTGATGTCGGGCTGTGAGGCGAGCAGGGCTCCGAAGCCCTGCCTGACCATAGCCTGGTCGTCGGCGATGAATACGGTGATGGCCACCCAGCCAGCCTAGGCGGAGGCGACCGGGAACTCGGCGTGGACGTCGAATCCGCCGTTGTCGTGCAGGTGGGTGGTGAGTACGCCACCGACTGCCTGCGCACGCTCACGCATACCGATGATGCCGTTGCCGCCGGTCGACTCGTGCCTGGTCAGTGCGGAGACGAGGCTCCGCCTCGGCGGCCCGTTGACGATCGACACGGACGCTATCGGCGACTCGTACGCGATCTTCACCTCGACCGCGGCGCCCGCCGCGTGGCGGGCCGTGTTGGCGAGGGATTCCTGCAGGATGCGGTACATCACGAGCCCGACCGACTCCGACACGAGCGTCGGGTCGCCGTCGACGTGCCAGGAGACGGGAATGCCTGCCCTGCGGCTGCCCTCGAGCAGCTCGCTGATCTGCTGAACCCCTGGCTGGGGCGCGTGCTCGGCCAGCTGGCCGTCACTGCGCAGCACTCCGAGCAGTCCGCGCACCTCGTTCAACGCTGCGCGGCCGGCGGCTCCGATCGACTCGAACTCGGCCCGCGTCTCGTCCGACATATCGGCGATGCGGTACGGCGCGCTCTGCGCCTGCACCACGACCATCGACATGTGGTGCGCGACGACGTCGTGCAGGTCCCGCGCGATGCGCGCCTTCTCCTCGAGGATCGTCCGGCGAGTGCGCTCGAGCTCACTCAGCTCCTCCTGCTGCGCGAGTTGCCGGCGGGAGAGCACCAGCCACCGGATCAGCAGGCCGAAGACGACGATCGCGGTCAGGCCCACCGCCCACCCGCGGCCGTTGGTGCCCGGGGTGTCGGCCAGGAACAGCAGGACGGTCGAGATCCATGCCACACCCACGACCGGAATCGCGGCCCGCATGCTGACGGCGGCCAGCAGGGCGAGCATCACCAGGATGTGGACCACCTGCCAGGGGTAGTCGTAACCGTCCTGCAGTGCGAAGACACGCGGAATCACCAGCGCCGAGACCGCGGAGACGGCCCACGCCAGCGCCGGATTCGACCGGATGAGCAGGAACGGGAACGTCGCGAGCGCCGCCACGAACGGTTGGATGGGGGGACTGACCTGGTGGGTCAGCTGCAGGGTCGGCCACGCCACCGCGAACAAAATCGCCGTGACCACGACGATTGCCACGTTCAGCCACTGACCTTCGGCGGCCCTCCGGATGCGCGTCTTCGTCTTCACACTGTCGACAGTAGAAACCGTGGTCACGCAGTGTCCTCATACCCCGGGCTCATGTCGGCGTAGCACCGGAGTATGAGATCGGGGCCCCCTCGCACCACGAGGCCAGGGATCGAACCGGTCTCCGGGGTGATGTGGCCGCGCAACACGAATTCATAACGTTCTCGTCATGCGAAAGACGGGGACACGGAGAACGACTTGGGCCGCGGTGGCATGCGCCGCAACCGCACTACTGACCACGACAGGATTCGCAGGCACCGGCGCGGCGAGCACGCCCCGGCACGAGAACGTCGCCGCCTCCGCCGCGGTGCAGACCCTCACGGCACCGGCCGAACTCTCCGAGGACTCCGTTCCCGCGGACTTCGCTTCCGTGATGGGGTACACGCCGGTGCGGATCGACGGGATGCTCGCCAATCCCGGCGGAGACTGCTCGTCGCCCGTCCCGCTGCCACTCGAGTTCGACACGTCGTGCAAGGCCCACGACCTCGGTTACGACCTTCTGCGGTACGCGTCCCGGTCCGGCGAGGACCTGGGTCCCTGGGCGCGGCAGAGCCTCGACGCGCAGCTGGATCAGCGCATGCACGCGGCGTGCGACACCCGCGCCGACGAGCAGGCACGGGCGCAGTGCTTCGTCATGGCGAACGTCGCGACCACCTTTGTCACCGGAAACAGCTGGCGCCAAAGCTATTCGGCACCGGTCACCGAATCCGGGCTCCCGTACGTACTGGCCGGCGGTGTCGGTGTCGTGCTCCTCGCCGGCGCGGCCTGGTCGATCCGCCGCCGCCCGCATCCGGTCGGAGCCGTCGCATGACCATCACCGCTCTGTCCGGTCCCGGACGGAGCACGGTGCACAGTCGCTCGCGAACGAAGCCGAATGCCCTGCGCCGCACACTGGTCACGACGATCCCGGTCTCCGCCCTCCCCCGCGCCTCCTCCACGATCGTCGTCACCGCCGTCACACTCGCGTCGCTCGCTCCCTCACTGCTCCCCCGGAGTGCGCTGACGCAGGCTCTGTTCACCGGTGTCCTCGCGGCATGCGGTTTCGGGTTCGTCGTCCTCGTCCGTCGACTGTGGCACCTCGTCACGCGTTCACGCAGCCACCACCCTCCGCGGGACTCGGTCCGTCTGCTGGTCCTGATCGGCGCCACGATCGTCGTGACCTGGGCGATCGTGCTCGCCGACCACTGGCAGGATTCACTGCGCGCCGCCATGGGCATGCCGGGCATCGGGCCGGACCACTGGATGCAGGCGATCCTCGGGGCGGCGCTGACGTTCCTGCTGTTCGCCGGCATCGGCAGCGTCGTCGGCACGGTCGCCCGCCGTCTCGGCTGGATCGGCAGCGCCACCACCGCCGTCGTTCTCGCGACCGGGTTGCAACTGGTCGCCGGACCCGCGTTGTGGGGAATGATGTCGCGTTCCTACAGCGACTCCAACGCGCTCGTCGACGTGTCCCTGCACCGGCCGATGTCCGCCGAACTGTCCGGCAGCCCGGACTCCGCGATCAGCTGGGAGTCACTCGGGCGCCAGGGACGACGGTTCGTGGCGGCGGGCGAGCAGTCGGCCGGCATCCGCACGTACGTGGGGATGGATTCGGCGCCGGACGTCGAATCGCGTGCAGCACTGGCGGTCTCGGAGCTCGAGCGGGCAGGCGGATTCAGCCGGTCCGCCATCGTCGTCACGGTGCCCACCGGCTCGGGGTGGATCGACGAGAACGCCGCCGAAGGATTCGAGGAACGCTTCGCCGACGACGTCGCCATCGTCGGCATGCAGTACTCGTACCTGCCGAGCTGGATCACGTTCGTCTTCGGACGTTCCGCCGCCGACGAATCGGCGGCAGCGTTGTTCGATGCCGTCGCCGAGCGGATCGCCGACCTCCCCGACCTTCTGCGCCCGGCGCTGTACGTCTACGGCCAGAGCCTCGGATCCGTCGGCGGCAGTGCAATTTTCACCGACGCCGACCAACTGCGCGAGCGAGTCTGCGGCGCACTGTGGGCGGGCCCGCCCGCCGGCTCCGTCCTGACGGACGGAGCGACGGTGCTGGCGAACACGTCCGACCCGGTGGTGTGGTGGTCACCCGACCTGATCGCGCACCGACCCGACCTCTCGCTCGCAGTACGCGATGCGCCGGTACCCCAATGGATTCCGGGCATCACGTTCCTGCAGACGAGTGTCGACCTGGTGTCCGCGCTGAACTTCGCGCCCGGGCACGGACACCGCTACGGCAGCGAGCAGGGCACCGCCCTGCCCGACTGCTCCTAGTTCGGCGAGCCGATCGGACCGCGTGCCGCTTCGTACGCGGCACCGACGCGGTACAGCCGCTCGTCGGCCAGTGCGGGAGCCATGATCTGCAGTCCCACCGGCAGACCGTCGTCCACGGACAGTCCCGACGGAACCGACATCGCACAGTGCCCGGCCAGGTTGGTCGGCAGCGTGCACAGGTCCGAGAGGTACATCGCGAGCGGGTCGCCGACCTTCTCGCCCAGCTTCCACGGGGTGAACGGGCTGGTGGGCGACACCAGGACGTCCACCTTCTCGTAGGCCTTCTCGAAGTCCCTGGCGATGAGCGTCCGCACCTTGAGCGCCTGACCGTAGTAGGCGTCGTAGTAGCCGGAGGACAGCGCGTAGGTACCGATCATGATGCGGCGCTTGACCTCCGGACCGAAGCCGGCGGCACGCGTCGCGGCCATCACCTGGTCGGCGCTCATGTCGCCCTCGTCGATGCGCAGTCCATAGCGCATCGCGTCGAAGCGCGCGAGGTTCGACGACACCTCGCTCGGCAGGATCAAGTAGTACGACGCGAGCGCGTATTCGAAGTTGGGGCACGACACCTCGACGACCTCGGCACCGAGTTCGGTGAGTTGCGCGACGGCGGCGTCGAACGAGGAGATGACCCCGGGCTGGTAGCTGTCGGAGTGCAGTTCCTTGACCACACCCACTTTCACGCCCTCGAGGTTGCCACCGGCACCCTCACGGGCAGCCGCCACCACGGGGCGCACGGGCGCGTCGATCGACGTGGAGTCGCGCGGGTCGTGCCCGGCGATGACCTCGTGCAGCAGCGCCGTGTCGAGGACCGTGCGGCCACAGGGACCACCCTGGTCGAGCGAGGACGCGCACGCCACGAGGCCGAAACGGGAAACCGTGCCGTACGTCGGCTTGGTGCCGACCGTCGCCGTGACGGCGGCGGGCTGACGGATCGAGCCGCCGGTGTCGGTGCCGATCGCGAGCGGGGCCTGCCGGGACGCGAGGGCCGCGGCGCTGCCGCCACCCGAGCCGCCCGGGATGCGCGTGGTGTCCCACGGGTTGCGGGTGGGGCCGTAGGCGGAGTTCTCGGTGGACGACCCCATCGCGAACTCGTCGAGGTTGGTCTTACCCAGGATCGGGATGCCGGCGTCGCGCAGCTTCTTCGTGAGCGTGGCGTCGTACGGTGCGATCCAGCCTTCGAGAATCTTCGACGCGCACGTGGTGGGCATGTCAGTGGTGGTGAAGATGTCCTTGAGCGCCAACGGAACTCCCGCGAGCGGCGATGCGGGCGCATTGCCTGCGGCGAGGCTGCTGTCCACTTCCTTCGCCGACACGAGCGCCTGCTCGCCTGCCACGTGCAGGAAGGCGTTCAGTTCACCGTCGACTGCGGCGATCCGGTCGAGATGCGCCTGGGTGACCTCGACGGACGACACCTCACGGCTGTGGATCTTCGACGCGAGATCTGCGGCGTCGAGAGTGGTCAGTTCGGCGCTCATTCGCCCTCTCCAAGGATCTGCGGGACAGCGAAGCGATCCTGCTCGACAGCCGGGGCGCCGGACAGCGCCTGCTCGGGAGTCAGGCCGGGAACGATCACGTCGGGACGGGTCACGTTGGTGACCGCGTTCGGGTTCGCCATCGGCGGAACATCCTCGGCGGGCACCTCGGTGACCACCTTCACGTGGCTGAGAATCGAGTCCAGCTGACCGGCGAACTCGTCGAGCTCGGCATCGGTCAGGGCGAGTCGAGACAGCCGCGCGAGGTGCGCGACCTCGTCACGGGAGATGGCAGGCACCGCGGGGCCCCTTTCGGTTCGGACGTACACAAGTGGGTCCCAGCCTAGAGCGTGGCCCGATCAGCCGTGCAGCCAGCGCCGCAACCTGCCCGTCAGGAACGGCAGAACCACGAAGACCATCACCGGAGTCGTGACCACCGACGCCACCAGGGTGCGGGTCACGACGTCCAGGGCCGTGAGCCGAGGGGTGACGAACAACGCGATGAGGAGTGAGATCGGGAAGAAGCCGAGCCAGATGGTGACCGCCTGCTTCCACCTCGGCGGTGGCGGCGTGACCCGCACGGCGTGCGTCAGCGTCGACTGCGGTTCGAACCAGCCCTCCACCCCGGTCAGCCGGTGCGTGACCGTGTCCTGTGCGAGACCCGTCCCCCGGCCCACCCACACCTTCCTGGCGGGCGACGTCGTCCACGCGTCGAGAGTGTCCTCGTCGGCGAACCGGTACACCACGTGGTACTGCTCGGGATCGGACGCCGCACGCAGCCAGCCCCCGCCGAGGAACCCCGGGAACGTGCCCGCCATCGCCATCCCGGCGTCCGTCCAGCGCAGGAATTCCTGTTCCCGGCCCGCCGCCACCCGCCGCGAGACGGACGTCGTCACTCCCGTTGCCGTGGTGTTCATGCACCCATGTTTGGGCTGTCGTGTTTCGCGGACGAGGCGAATCCGTATCGGCAGTGTCACGAATCGAGCGCGACCTGCACGTCCCCGTCCCGTCCCCGGCGAAGCCGCAGGGGGGACCGCATACTCGGGAACGAAAGTGCAAGGATGGTGAGCGACGGGGGTCGCAGGTACTCCCGCGTCTATCTCGTGGTGAAAGGGACGCACGTGTCGTATCTGCTTCGCGTCCAGCTCCCCGACCGTCCCGGTAGCCTCGGCTCTCTCGCCGTCGCCCTGGGCTCGGTGGGTGCTGACATTCTGTCGCTCGACGTGGTGGAACGGGGTGCCGGATTCGCCATCGACGACCTCGTGGTCGATGTCGAGCCGGGATCACTCCCCGACACCCTCATCACGGCGGCCGAGAACCTGCCCGGCGTCACCGTCGACTCCATCCGGCCGTACGCCGGAATCCTCGACACCCACCGTGAGCTCGAGCTCATCGACCAGGTCGCCACCGCGGCGGACGATCGACTGCAGGTCCTCGTGGACGGAGCGCCGCGCGTGCTCCGGGTCGGCTGGTCCGTGGTCGCCGACCTCGGTCCGCACGGCGCATACCGGGTGGTCGGCAGCTCGGGAGCTCCCGAGACCCATGCCACCGAGATCCCGTGGATGCCGCTGGAGAAGCCCACGGCGCTCGACGGCGAGGGCGACTGGGTGCCGCAGGTGTGGCGCGACATGAACACCACACTCGCGGCGGCTCCCCTCGGGACCACCGGCCGCGTGCTGATGCTCGGCCGCCCCGGCGGCCCGGAATTCCGTCCGTCCGAGATCGCCCGGCTGGGTTACCTCGCCGGCATCATCGCGACGGTTCTGAGCTGACCACCGTCCCGGGCCGGGAGGTCCGGCGGTGGTCGCCTCAGACGAGCTCGCGGACCAGGACGGTGAGCTCGACGCCCGGCACGGGCGCCCAGTTCCGTTCGGGCACAGGCACGAAACCGTTGCGTTCGTAGATCCGTCGGGCATCTTCCATGTCCGGCTGGGTGGACATCACGACCGCGCGGTCCCCGCGGTCGTATGCCGTGTCCAGCACGTGCCGCACGAGCGCCGACCCGACCCCGGAACCGCGGGCGTCGGGTGACACGGCGAGCATCCGGAATTCGAGTTCACCCGGCTGCGCGACGTCGGCGTACGGGGACGCCGGTTCCGCGATCGTGACGGAACCCACGATCTGGCCCTCCATCACGGCAACCCGGACATCCGCCTTCTCCGCCCGCTCCGCGGTGTCGCGCAACCGGTTCGTGTACGGATCGTGCGCCTCGACGAACCCGCCGCCCACGTAGGCGATCACCGTGAGGTCACTGACGGCCTCGTACTCGTCCGGCGTCGCATTCCGAATCTCGATCATGTCCAGAACTATGACAGGACTGCTCACGCCGCCCAAAATGCGGACGTGAGGTTCCGATCACACTCCGGAATCCGCGACCGCGTCCGGTCCGCCCTCCAGCAGTCGACGGAACCCGTCCTCGTCGAGGACCGGCACTCCGAGTTCGACGGCCTTGTCGTGCTTCGAACCCGGCGATTCGCCGACCACCACGAATGCCGTCTTCTTCGACACCGAACCCGCGGCCTTACCGCCTCGGACGAGGATCGCCTCCTTCGCCTGGTCCCGCGAGAACGTCTCCAGCGAACCCGTGACGACGATCGACAGTCCCTCGAGGTTGCGCGGAATCG
The DNA here is from genome assembly GCF_001583455.1 of Rhodococcus sp. LB1. Classification (NCBI taxonomy): domain Bacteria; kingdom Bacillati; phylum Actinomycetota; class Actinomycetes; order Mycobacteriales; family Nocardiaceae; genus Rhodococcus; species Rhodococcus sp. LB1. The sequence goes on from NZ_LTCZ01000017.1 coordinate 20,171, forward strand.
ATTCGTCGCGTTCGTCTTCCATGCGAACCCCGGCCGCGGACCACTTCTCCACGATCTGCTGGTGCCAGTCGACGCCGAACCACTCGGCGACGGCCGCGGCGATGGTGCCGCCGACCCCGTCCACAGCGGCGAGTTCCTCGACGGAGCTCTCCCGGATCCGCTCGAGCGACCCGAATTCACCGGCCAGCGCACGCGCCGCCGTGGGACCGACATGACGGATGGACAGCGCGACCAGCACCCGCCACAGCGGCTTGTCCTTGGCGGAATCGAGATTGTCGAGCAGCCGGCGGCCGTTGGCCGACAGCCCGCCGGCCTTGGTCCGGAAGAGCGACGTCTTGAGCAGATCGTCCTCGGTGAGCGAGAACAGGTCTCCCTCGTCGCCGATCGCCTTGGCCTCGAGCAGGCTCGTGGCGGCCTCGTAGCCGAGGACCTCGATGTCGAACGCGCCGCGGCCCGCGACGTGGAACACGCGTTCCCGGAGCTGCGCGGGGCAGTACTGCTGGTTGGGGCAGCGAATGTCCGCGTCCCCCTCCTTGGCGGGGGCCAGCGGCGTGTCGCACTCCGGGCAGTGGGTGGGCATCACGAACTCGTACTCGTCGCCCGTCCGGGCGTCGACCACGGGCCCGAGGACCTCGGGAATGACGTCGCCGGCCTTGCGCAGCACGACCGTGTCGCCGATGAGCACGCCCTTGCGTTTGACCTCGGAGCCGTTGTGCAGGGTGGCGAGTGAGACGGTGGAGCCGGCGACCGTGACCGGTTCCATGTACGCGAACGGGGTGACCCGGCCGGTGCGACCGACGTTGACCCGGATGTCGAGGAGCTTGGTGGTGGCCTCTTCCGGCGGGTATTTGTAGGCGATCGCCCAGCGCGGCGCCCGGGACGTGGACCCGAGCCGGCGTTGCAGCGACGTCTCGTCGACCTTGACCACCAGACCGTCGATCTCGTGCTCCACGTCGTGCCGGTGCTCGCCCCAGTACTGCACCCGGTCCACGACGGCGTCCGCGCCCGTGACGCGGGCGGTGTGAGTCGACACCGGCAGGCCCCACGCCGCCAGTGCCGTGTACGCGTCGTACTGGGAGACCGGCTCGAATCCTTCGCTGCGGCCGAGTCCGTGGCAGATCATTCCGAGTCGCCTGCGGGCGGTGACGGCCGGATTCTTCTGCCGCAGCGACCCGGCCGCGGAGTTCCGGGGATTCGCGAACGGCGCCTTGCCTTCCTCGACGAGCGCCGCGTTGAGTGCCGCGAAGTCCTCGAGCCGGAAGAACACCTCGCCGCGCACCTCGAGGAGCGCGGGGACCGGGTATTCGTCTGTGCCGGTGAGCTTTTCCGGGATGTCGTCGATGGTTCGCGCGTTCAGAGTGACTTCTTCACCGGTCCGGCCGTCGCCGCGCGTGGCGGCCCGGACGAGCCGGCCGTTCTCGTAGACGAGGTTCAGCGCGACTCCGTCGATCTTCACCTCGCACAGGTAGTGCAGGTCGGGGCCGGTCTCCTGCTCCACCCGGCTGATCCAGGTGCGCAGTTCGTCGGTGGCGAAGACGTTGTCGAGGCTGAGCATCCGCTCGAGATGATCGGCGGAAGCGAAGTCGGTGGCGAAACCGCCGCCGACGAGTTGCGTCGGCGAATCGGGCGTCCGCAGGTCGGGGTACTGGTTCTCGAGGTCGTTCAGCTCGCCCAGCAGCACGTCGAACTCTCCGTCGGAGATGATGGGCGCGTCGCGGACGTAATAGCGGAACTGGTGCTGCCGCACTTCCTCGGCCAGCTCGTTCCAGTGCTCCCGGACGTGTCCGGGGGCCGGTGTCGGGGCTTCGGTCGATTCACTCACTACCGAAGATTAACCGGTCCGGCCGACACCGAACGCCGGACTCAGAGTGATTCGGGGTCGTCGGTGAACGCGCTGCTCACCTCGGCGCACAACTTCAGCGCGTCCCGGCTCCAGGACGCGCCGGCGCCCGCGAGTCCACAGGCGGGAGTCACGGCGACCTGGGTCCGCAGTGTCGTGCGCGGAAATCCGAGCCGGTCGATCAGCGTCACCGCAGGTCGGGCCAGATCGCGCCACGTTGCAGGCACGGCGGGGGCGTCGGTCGGGACGAGGCCGAGTGCGAGCTCCTTGCCCGCGTCGAGCAGCTCGCCGATGCCGTCCAGGTCAGCGGACGCCAGCTGAGACACGTCCAGACCCACCGCGCGGGCGCTGCTGCGCCGCAGAAGGTCGGTGGGCAGATCGGCGGAGCAGCAATGCACCATGGTCACCGCGCCGCAGCCGGCGAGGGCGGCCTCGAGCACGGCGAGAGCCTCCGGTTCCGGCATCGCCCGCACGGTCTCGAGCCGCGACCGACCGGACAGTGTGCCCGCCAGCACCGCGGGCAGTCGCGGCTCGTCGAACTGGACCAGCACCTGCGCGCCGAGACGTCGCGTGACCTCCGCGGCGTGCCGTGCGAGCCCCTCGCCCAGCGATTCGGCGAAGTCGCGCACCGCGCCGGGATCGGTGAGCACGCGCCGGCCGGTGCCGAGTTCCACCTCGGCCGCCAGCGTGAGCGGACCCACCGACTGCACCTTCACCACGTGGTCGGCGCCGACGAGGCCCGCACTCTCCCACGCCTCCTCGAGCGCATCGAGATCCTGGTTCAGAAGGTCGGTCGCCCGCTTGGCGACCGAGCCGCGACGCTGCACCACGCGGTAGGCCGTCGTGGACACGTCCAGCTGCAGGTCCACGAGCAGAGCGCTGGCGCGGCCGATCATGTCGGCGCCGAGTCCGCGGGCGGGCAACTCGACGAGGTGCGGGAGCCTGCCGAGTTCGCCGAGGACGATCGTGGAGGCTTCCCGCGGATCCGTGCCCGGCCACGAGCCGACGCCGGTGACGGCTCCGGCCAGTGAGATACCCTGCGTCACTGCGTGTTCGGACGCGCGTCGGTACCCGAGATGGTTCCACTGCCCAGCACGATGTCGCCTGCCGGGTCGGTCCGGTACAGGACGACGGCCTGCCCCTTCGCGACGCCGGTGAGCGGCTCCCGAAGGGAGATGGAGATGCCGCCGTCGACCGCTTCGGCGACAGCCTCGGCGAGTCCACCGTGGGCCCGGACCTGGACGGTGCATTCGAGCGGCCCGGTCGGCGTGCTCCCGGACGTCCACACGGCGCGGTCCGCCGTGATCGCGTGCACTTCGAGGTTGCGTGCAGAACCGACGCGGACGGTGCCGGTGTCGGGTTCGATCGACGTCACGTACCGCGGTTGCCCGTCGGCCGCGGGACCCTGGACGCCGAGGCCCTTCCGCTGGCCGATCGTGAAACCGTGCACGCCTTCGTGTTCCGCGAGCACCTCACCCGAATCGGCGTCGACCACACTCCCCGGACGAACACCGATGCGGGCACCGAGGAATGCGCGGGTGTCGCCGGACGGGATGAAGCAGATGTCGTGGCTGTCGGGCTTGTTCGCCACGGCGAGGCCGCGGTCGGCGGCCTCCTCCCGGATCCGGTCCTTCGGGGTGTCCCCCACCGGGAACATCGCCCGCGACAACTGCTCGGCCGTGAGCACACCGAGCACGTACGACTGATCCTTGTCCGCGTCGACGGCGCGGCGCAGCACGCCGTTCTCGAGCTGCGCGTAGTGGCCGGTGGCCACCGCGTCGAACCCGAGGGCGATCGCCCGGTCCGCGAGCGCCGCGAACTTGATCTTCTCGTTGCACCGCAGGCACGGGTTGGGGGTCTCCCCCGCGGCGTACGACGCCACGAAGTCGTCGATCACGTCTTCCTTGAAGCGGTCGGCGAAATCCCAGACGTAGAACGGGATTCCGAGCACGTCCGCGGCACGCCGGGCATCACCGGCGTCCTCCTTGGAGCAGCAGCCCCGGGATCCGGTCCGCAGCGTGCCCGGCTCGGCGGACAGCGCGAGATGCACGCCCACCACGTCGTGCCCGGCAGCGACCGCCCGTGCCGCGGCCACCGCGGAATCCACGCCGCCACTCATGGCCGCCAGTACTCGCATCAACGATCCCCTCCACGCGCTCCGACACCGGCGAGCCCGGCGGCGCGGGCCCGCTCCACAACTTGCGGCAGTGCCGCGATGACTGCATCCACGTCCGCGACCGTCGACGTGTGCCCGAACGAGAAGCGCAACGATCCCCGCGCGGTCGCGGAATCCACACCCATCGCGGTCAGGACGTGACTCGGACGAGCGACCCCGGCGGTACAGGCCGAGCCCGTAGAACACTCGATCCCGGCGGCGTCGAGCAGCATCAGCAGCGAGTCGCCCTCGCAGCCGGGGAACGTGAAGTGGGCGTTGCCCGGCAGTCGCGCGCTGCCCAGCGGCCCGTTCAGCACGGCGTCGGGAACGGTCTCGCCGACGCGCTCGATCAGGCGGTCGCGCAGGACGGTCAGTTCCGTCGCGCGGGAGTCGAGGTCGGCCGTCGTGTCGCGCAGCGCCGCCGCCATACCGACGACGCCCGCCGTGTCCGGGGTGCCCGAACGCAGGTCGCGCTCGTGTCCCCCGCCGTGCAGCAGCGGCACACACGGGACCTGCCGTCCCAGCAGCAGTGCACCGACGCCCTGCGGTCCGCCGACTTTGTGCGCGGCGATGCTCAGCGCGGACAGCCCGCTCGCAGCGAAGTCCACGGGGATGTGCGTGACGGCCTGGACGGCGTCGCTGTGCATCGGCACACCGAACTCGGCCGCGACCGCGGCGAGTTCGGTGATCGGCATGATCGTGCCGACCTCGTTGTTGGCCCACATGATCGTGACCAGGGCCGTCTCGTCCGCGTGGACGGCGAGTTCGTCGCGCAGCGTCTGCGGGGACACCCGGCCCAGTTCGTCGACGGGCAGCCACGTGACCTGGGCACCCTCGTGCTTCTCGAGCCACTCCACCGCGTCGAGGACCGCATGGTGCTCCACGGAACTGGCGAGAATCCGCACCCGGTCGGGGTCGGCGTCCCGCCGGGCCCAGAAGATGCCCTTGACCGCGAGGTTGTCGCTCTCGGTGCCGCCGGAGGTGAAGATGACCTCGGACGGCCTGGCACCGAGGTCGGCGGCGATGGACTCGCGGGCCTCCTCGATGCGACGGCGGGCGGCGCGCCCGGAACCGTGCAGCGAGGACGCATTGCCCACGGTCGTGAAGATGTCGGTCATCGCCCGGACGGCCGCGGGCACCATGGGAGTGGTGGCTGCGTGGTCCAGGTAGACGGGGTGATCGGCACTGCGGGCAGAGGTCATGACGTGACCAGGATAGCTCAGGCGACGAGACGCTCCGCCGCCTCGATGCCCACGGCCGCCGTCCCGACCGCACCCTGCAGCGGATCGACGATGTCGTGCGCTGCGAGATCGATCCGTTCGTCGCCTCGCGCGGCGCGCTCACACCGGGTCGCCAGATCGCGGCGGCACTCCCCCGGATACTCGATCGGCGCCAGCCGGACCTCCGCGGTGACTCCCTTCTGGCGGATGATGCGCCGGATCGACTGACCGATCGTCTCCTCGCCGACGAAGCAGGGTCCGGTCGTCAGGTCCCCGCCCCGGCCGGTGTACCGCAGCGAGATCGGCTGGACCGGGCATTCCGCGTCGATCGCCGCCTGGAACAGCGCGGGCCGGAAACCGCCGTACGCCCGTCCGCACCACGTCGTGCCCTCCGGGAACGCCACGACTCGTTCGCCGTCGCGCAGCCTGACCGCCGTCGTGGCCACCGTGGCCGGGAGGGCGCGCAGGTTCTGCCGCTCGATCGGGACGACCCTCATCCGCCGCGCGAGCGACCCCAGAACCGGCCAGTCCAGCAGATCCCCGCGGGCGACGAAGTTCGCCGGTGCGAGCGCGCTGAGCACCAGCACATCGGTCCACGACACGTGGCCGGCCACCACCAGGATCCCGCCGGTGTGGCGGCGCTTTCCACGATGATCGACGACGACGAGGCGGATTCCCACGCAGCGCAACAGGATTGCCGCGTACCGCCGCTGCAGACCGGTCCGCCACGACCGGGGCAGCAGCCATCCCGCGGTCAGGAGCGGCGCCGTCGCCAGTGCCGACACCACGAGGCACCATCGAACGACCACGGTCGGGGTCGACACTCCGTTCGCCTCCGCAGGCAGACATCCCGCGCCGCACGGACTCGACGGCATCCACGAGTGCACGGTCGTCTCGGACGATTCGGACACGGCCGTGCTCATGCCTGTGCTCCCGCCTCGAGAGTGGCCGACGCCGAACGCAGGCGTTCGAGGTAGCGCTCGTTGGCGCCGTGCAGTCCCTGCAGTGCGACGAAATCGGCGACACCGAATTCCGGATCGTGCGCGGGCTCACCGCACACCTTGGCGCCGAGGCGCAGGTAGCCCCGGAGCAGCGGCGGCAGGGTCGGCCGGGCGGGCGGCTCGATCTCGTCGAGCGACCGCCCGTCGACGCGCACCGGGTTCCTGGGGACGGCCCGCGCGGCCGGGTCGTTGCCGTACTTGCGGAGCAGCAGGTCTCGCACCCCGCGGACGTTGGAACCGGCCACCGCGTCCGGATGCTCCCGCATCGGCACGGAGACGCACCCCATGACCCATTCGTATCCGGTGAGCTGCAGGTAGTGAAGGATGCCTGCCCACATCAGGCTCAGTACCGAACCGGAGCGGTGGTCGGGGTCGACGCACGCCCGGCCCATCTCGACGATGCGATTGCCGACGGGGTCGAGCGCGGAGATGTCGAATTCGGTGGCGGTGTAATAGCCGCCGGCCTGGGCAGCGGCGTCGGGCGGGAGCATGCGGTAGCAGCCGACGAACTCGCCGGTCTCCTCGTGGCGGACGAGGAGGTGGTCACAGAAGTCGTCGAACCGGTCGGCGTCGAGGGCGTCCGCGTGCGCGGGGACGGAAAATCCGGGTTCGGAGGCGAACACGCGGTAGCGCAGCCGCTGGGCGGCCACGCGGTGTTCGCGGTCGGACGAAACGACCAGGGAGTATCGGGGCGCGGCTACAACAGAATCGGCGGTCTCACTCGGTGCGCGGAGAACTGACGAAGTTGTCATGGCGCAGGTTTACCGAGCAGGGGCGGCGTGAGGGCATCGGCCGGGTGTCGTGTCGATGCAGCCCGGATGAACGACGGAAGATACGACGGCGGCCCCGCTCCCGGGAAGGGAACGGGGCCGCCGTCGGCCGAGAATCAGCCCTTGTGGGCCTTGACTGCCTCGGTGAGCTGCGGAGCGACGTTGAACAGGTCGCCGACGATGCCGTAGTCCGCGATCTCGAAGATCGGGGCTTCCTCGTCCTTGTTCACGGCGACGATGGTCTTCGACGTCTGCATGCCGGCGCGGTGCTGGATGGCACCGGAGATGCCGAGCGCGATGTACAGCTGCGGGGAGACCGTCTTACCGGTCTGACCGACCTGGAACTGGCCCGGGTAGTAGCCCGAGTCGACTGCGGCACGCGAGGCGCCGACAGCGGCACCCAGCGAGTCGGCGAGTTCCTCGACGACGGAGAACTTGTCGGCGCTGCCGACACCGCGACCACCGGAGACGACGACGGTCGCCTCGGTGAGCTCGGGGCGGTCGCCACCGACGATCGGATCACGCGAGGTGATCTTGACGGCGCCCTCGTCCTGGGCCGGGACCTCGACGGAGACCTTCTCGCCTGCGCCGGCTTCGGGCTTCGCCTCGATGGCGCCCGGGCGGACCGAGATGACCGGGACGTCGCCGTTGGCCTTGGCGTCGACGGTGAACGCGCCACCGAAGATGGAGTGCACGGCACTGCCGTCGGACTTCACGTCGACGACGTCGACGAGCAGGCCGGAGCCGATGCGGGCAGCAAGACGTCCGGAGACCTCCTTGCCCTCGACGCTGGCGGCGGTGATGACCGCAGCCGGCGCGGCCGACTCGACGAGCGATGCGAGCACGTCGACCTTCGGGGTGACCAGGTAGCCGTCGATGTCGTCCGACTCGGCGACGTAGATCTTGGCCGCGCCTGCGGCGGCGAGGCCCTCGGCCAGCTTGTCGGCGGTACCGGCGGGACCGGTGACCACTGCGGCCGGCTCACCGAGCGCGCGAGCGGCGGTGATGAGTTCGGTGCTGACCTTCTTCAGCGCACCCTCTGCGTGCTCGACGAGCACCAGTACTTCTGCCATGTCTAACTCTCCCTGTATGTGTCTGCTGGTCTGTAGAGGGGCGCGATCAGATGATCTTCTGGCCCACGAGGTAGGCAGCGATCTTGCTGCCGCCGTCGCCCTCGTCGACGATGCGCTCACCAGCGGTACGCGGGGGCTTGGGGGTGGAGGCGGTGACGGTGGTGCCCGCGTTGGCGACACCGACGGTCTCCGGGTCGACACCGAGGTCGGCCAGCGTGTATACGAGAACTTCCTTCTTCTTCGCGGCCATGATGCCCTTGAAGGAGGGGAAGCGGGGCTCGTTGATCTTCTCGGTGACGCTGACGATCGCCGGCAGGCTCGCCTGGAGGCCGAAGACGCCCTCGTCGGTCTCGCGCTCGCCGGTGACGGTGCCGTCGGCGACCGTGAGCTTGCGCAGCTGCGTGAGCTGCGGGATGCCCAGGTACTCGGCGATGATGGCCGGGACGGCGCCGACGCGGCCGTCGGTGGCCTCGTTACCGGCGATGATCAGGTCGGCAGGCTCTTCGTTCTCGAACGTGATCTGTCCGAGTGCCGCGGCCAGGGTCCACGCGGTCTGCACCGCGTCGGAGCCGTGGAGGGCCGGGTCGTTGATGTGCACTGCCTTGTCAGCACCCATGGACAGGGCCTTGCGGATGGCGTCGGTGGCGCGGTCCGGACCTGCGGAGAGGACGGTCACCTCGCCGCCCTGAGCCTCCTTGATCAGGAGCGCTTCTTCGACGGCGCGCTCGTTGATCTCGTCGAGCACTGCATCGGCGGCCTCGCGGTCAAGCGTGTAGTCACCGTCGGTCAGCTTGCGCTCGGACCACGTGTCGGGGACCTGCTTGATCAAAACAACGATGTTCGTCATGGGTCTTCGTCGACCTCCTGTGTGTTCTTGCGTGGTTATCGTGAGTTGCTCCGCGTGGGCCGAGCTCTCGTTGTCGATATTTCGTCGCACGATGGCTCTGCGACAGATTACCCCACGTTAAGTTACCGGTCGGTAACTTGCGTGAAAGTCTCGTTCACCATAACGGCCGAATGCGCATTTCATCCCTGTGATGTAGACCACCTGGACGAGCGACCTTGCCAGTGGCACTAACCTCGCAGCGGTGAGCGAATCATTTGTCGGCGACCGCGAGGACGCACCGCTTCCCCCGCTCGGTCACGAGCAACTGCCATCGATCGGAGACGAGCAACTGCCCCTCACGGGCGAGCGGACCGTGCCCGGGATCCCCGAGGAGAACTACTGGTTCCGGCGTCACGAGGTGGTCTACCGCGACCTCCTCCCCCGCTGCGCGGGACACCGGGTACTCGAGGCCGGATCCGGAGAAGGCTACGGCGCCAACATGATTGCCGATGTGGCACAGAGCGTCACCGGACTCGACTACGACATCTCCGCGGTCGAGCACGTGCGTGCGCGCTACCCCCGCGTCGAGATGCTGCACGGCAACCTCGCGGAGCTTCCCCTCGACGACGAATCCGTAGACACCGTCGTCAATTTCCAGGTGATCGAACATCTGTGGGACCAGGCGCAATTCCTGCGCGAATGCTTCCGGGTGCTGACGCCCGGCGGGGAACTGCTCGTCAGCACCCCCAACCGCATCACGTTCTCACCTGGCCGCGACACGCCCCTCAATCCGTTCCACACCCGCGAACTCGACGCGGCCGAGCTGACCGAACTCCTGGAGGAGGCCGGATTCAGGGTCGCACTCATGACCGGCGTCCATCACGGCGACCGGCTGAAATCCCTCGACGCGAAGCACGGCGGCTCGTTCATCGGCGCGCAGATCGACCGCGCACTCGCCGGCGAACCCTGGCCCGACGAACTGACCCGCGACGTCGAGGGCATCACCGTCGACGATTTCGCCCTGCACGAGGGCGACATCGACGACAGCCTCGACCTGGTGGCCGTCGCGGTGAAAGATCCTGTTCGGTGACCGAATCCGACAACCGCACCGGAGCGGGCGACGCGACGGAACCGGGCATGTTCTGCCTGGTCCTGCACTCCCACCTGCCCTGGCTCGCCAACCACGGCCGGTGGCCGGTGGGCGAGGAGTGGCTGTACCAGTCGTGGGCGGCGTCGTACCTCCCTCTCACCGCGATGCTGCGGCGGCTGTCCGACGAGGGTCGCTCGCATCTGCTGACCCTCGGCATCACCCCCGTTCTCGCCGCTCAGCTCGACGATCCGCACTGTCTGGCAGGAATGCACCACTGGCTCGGGAACTGGCAGATCCGCGCGCACGAGGCGGCAGGCATGCCCGACGACGCGCACCGCGATCTCGGTGCCCGCGAGCACCGCGCGTCCGCCGCCGCACTCGCCGACTTCGAACTGCGCTGGCGGCACGGCGGCTCACCGGTACTGCGCGACCTTCTCGACCGCGGGGCGTTCGAACTGCTCGGCGGGCCGCTGGCACACCCGTTCCAGCCGCTGCTCGACCCGCGGTTGCGCGCCTTCTCCCTCCGCGAGGGGCTCGCCGACGCCGCCGCGCGGTGGAACTGCACGCCGACAGGTATCTGGGGGCCCGAATGCGGGTACACCCCCGGCATGGAGACCGGATACGCCGAGGCGGGTGTCACTCATTTCATGGTCGACGGTCCCGCCCTGCGCGGCGACACGTCGCTCGGCAGGCCGGTCCGTGAGTCCGACGTGGTCGCGTTCGGACGCGACCTGCAGGTGAGTTACCGGGTGTGGTCGCCGAAGTCGGGCTACCCCGGGCACGGCGCCTACCGCGACTTCCACACGTACGACCACGACACCGGCCTCAAACCGGCCCGGGTGACCGGCCGCACGGTCGACTCGGCCGACAAGGCGCCGTACGACCCCGCCCTTGCTACGGCCGCGGTCGACCGGCACGTGGCCGACTTCGTCGCCACCGTCCGCAGGCGGCTGCGCGACGAGTCCGAGCGCATCGGACGGCCCGCGCTCGTCGTCGCCGCGTTCGACACGGAACTGTTCGGGCACTGGTGGCACGAGGGCCCCGAGTGGCTCGAGAAGGTGCTGCGGGCGCTGCCCGAGGCCGGAATCCGGGTCGGCACCCTCGATGACGCCCGCCGGCAGGGCTACGTGGGCGAACCCGTCCAGCTCGAGAACTCGTCGTGGGGATCCGGCAAGGATTGGCGGGTGTGGGCCGGCGATCAGGTCTCGGACCTGGTGCAACTCAACTCCGAGGTCGTCGCGACTGCCCTCGACACCGTGGACAAGGCCCGCGACACCGATGCTGCCCCCGGACGTCCCGCGCTCCGGAACCGCGTGAACGATCAGATACTGCGGGAGGCACTCATGACGGTGTCGAGCGACTGGGCGTTCATGGTCAGCAAGGATTCGGCCGCCGGATATGCCCGCGACCGGGCACACAAGCACGCACATGCCACCCGCGAAATCGCGGCCGCGATGTCGGCGGGCAAGGACGCGGCCGCGAACCGGCTCGCAGACGGATGGAACCGCGCCGACGGCCTGTTCCCCGGGCTCGACGCGCGGCGTCTGCCCGGCAGGGACCACCGGCTGACGGGCACCGAGGGAGGGGCGTCGTGAAGATCCTGATCGTGTCGTGGGAGTACCCACCCGTCGTGGTCGGCGGTCTCGGCCGCCACGTCCACCACCTGGCCACCGAACTCGCGGCGGCCGGACACGAAGTGGTGGTGCTGTCGCGGCGGCCGTCGGGCACCGACGCCTCCACCCATCCCACCGTCACCCACATCGAGGACGGCGTCCTGGTCGTCGCCGTCGCCGAGGACCCCGCGCACTTCGTCTTCGGCGAGGACATGCTGGCGTGGACACTCGCGATGGGGCACGCGATGGTGCGGGCCGGCGTCGCCCTGCACAAGCCCGGTGTCGGGGAGGGCTGGCAGCCGGACGTGGTGCACGCACACGACTGGCTCGTGGCCCACCCCGCCATCGCGTTGGCCGAATTCTACGACGTCCCTTTGGTTTCCACACTCCATGCCACCGAGGCCGGACGGCACAGCGGCTGGGTGTCCGGCCGGATCAACCGGCAGGTGCATTCGGTGGAATGGTGGCTGGCCAACGAATCCGATGCGCTCATCACCTGTTCCGCGTCGATGCAGGACGAAGTGACCACCCTCTACGGTCCGCAGCTCCCGCCGATCACGGTGATCCGCAACGGAATCGACCTCACCACCTGGAGCTTCCGCGAGCGCGCGCCACGGTCCGGACCGCCGAAACTACTGTTCGTCGGCCGCCTCGAATACGAGAAGGGTGTGCAGGACGCCATCGCCGCGCTCCCCCGCATCCGCCGCAGCCACCCCGGGACCACTCTGTCGATCGCCGGTGAGGGCACCCAGTTCACCTGGCTCTACCAGCAGGCCCGCACCCATCGCGTCGCCCGTGCCGTGAACTTCCTCGGCAACCTCGACCACATCGAACTGCTCGGGTGGCTGCACGGCGCCGACGCCATCGTCCTGCCCAGCCGGTACGAGCCGTTCGGCATCATCGCACTCGAGGCCGCCGCCTCCGGCACCCCGCTCGTGGCGTCCACCGCCGGCGGCCTCGGTGAAGCGGTCGTCGACGGGGAGACCGGCATGTCGTTCCAGCCGGGCGACGTCACCGGGCTCACGTCCGCGGTCCGGGAAGTCCTCGACGACCCGGCGGGCGCCCAGCAGCGCGCGGTGGCCGCCCGTGACCGTCTCACCGCGGATTTCGACTGGCACACGGTGGCCGAGGACACCGTCCACGTCTACGCGGGCGCCAAGCGGCGGGTGCGGCACCCGTTGGCGAGGCCGGAGATTCCCGAGCGTCCGCTGCCCGGTCGCTGACGTGGCCCTCAGGCCGTGCGGGCCCGCCGGATCCGGATCGGACCCCGTGCCGATCCCGGATCCACCACGGCACCCTTCTGAGTGACCTCGACCTCCCCGGCGTCGGCCAGACGCCGGGCGGCCTCCCGCACCGGCTCCATGAGGGGACGCCAGTCGTCCGGTGCGACGGCCCGCGCGACATCCGACGGGCAGATGCTCGACCTCGCGGACCGCGCGTCGAGGAGCGCCCGGATGCGCTCCTCGAGTTCACTGTCCGACACGGTCATGACGCCGACTATGCCACCGCGGCGGTCAGTTCTCCTGCGCCGCCTTCTTCCGGGCGATGTCCTCGAGGGCGGCGATGTACTTCGCGCGTTCGGACGCGCCCGCCTCCCACTCGGCCTTTCGGTTCTTCACGGCCTTGGCCGGCGAACCGACGGCGATGCTGAAGTCCGGGATGTCACCCTTCACGACGGCATGCGCGCCGAGAACACAGCCTCGCCCCACCCGCGTGTTGCGGAGAACCGTGACCTTGGCCGCCACCCACGTGTCGGGTCCGATGCGGACCGGGCCCTTCACGATGCCCTGATCCTTGATCGGGACGTTCACGTCGTCCATGCGGTGATCGAAGTCGGTGATGTAGCACCAGTCGGCCACGAGCGTCGACGCGCCGATCTCGATGTCGAGGTACGTGTTGACGACGTTGTCCTTGCCGAAGACCACCTTGTCGCCGATGCGCAGCGAGCCCTCGTGGCAGCGGATCGCATTGCCGTCACCGATGTGCACCCAGCGGCCGATCTCGAGCCGCGACAGGTCGGGGGTCGAATGGATCTCCACCCGCTTGCCGAGAAACACCATGCCGCGCAGGATCACGTGCGGGTTGGCCAGCTTGAACTTCGCGAGCCGGTAGTACCGCACGAGGTACCACGGCGTGTACGCCTTGTTCGCCAGCACCCATCGCAGCGAGTCGCGTGTCAGGAAGCGGGCCTGCTCGCTGTCGCTCCGCCGCGATCCTCGCCACCTCGTACGCAACGGTGCGCCCCACATGCTCGTCATAGCCTGTCAGCCTACGTTCACGGCTCGCGCCCCCGTTCGGGTGTGTCCGGACTCCGACACCGGCATCGGGGTGTGCCGATCGGCGCAGCCTCGGCGGGATAGTCTCTGGGCCGAGCGTTAACGAAGACGAGGAGATGTAATGCGGCGGGTCCTACGTTCGTCAGTACTGGCGCTGGCGACGATCTCGGCTGTCGTCCTCAGCGGCTGCAGCAGCGGAACGCAGGTCGACGACATCTTCTCCGCCGGCGGGTGGCCCGGCATGCACGCCGACGCCCGCAACAGCGACACCAGCCCCGTCACCGGTTCCCGCGACCTCTCCTTCGCCTGGTCGCGTCCGCTCGGCGGTCCGGTGGCGAACTACGCGTCGGTGGCCGCCAGCGGCCAGATCTTCATCACGGCCCGCACCGAGAAGGGCTGCAACCTCTTCTCCTACCAGATGGACAGCGGCCGCAAACGCTGGTGCCGTCAGCTCGCGCCGGGTGTCGTGGCGTCCACGCCGATCGTCGACGGCGCCGCCAACGTGTACGTGGGCGAGAACGGTGCCATCAACTCGTTCAACGAGTACGGCCAGCTGCGTTGGCGCACACCGGTGGTCGGGACGCCGCTGTCGGCGCAGTTCACCGGCGACGGCAATCTCCTCTTCATCACCCAGCTCGGCCAGATCAACGTCGTGGACACGCAGACCGGTCAGAAAATCGTGGCACCCTACGATCTCGTCCCGCCGCCGTCCGTCGCCGAGGGCGCGAACGTCGACATCCTCCCCGACGACAAGGGCCTCAGCGGCTGCTTCTTCGGCGCACCCGACTGCCCGGTCGCGAACATGCCGGCCATCGACCTCGAGTCCGGCAAGTTCTACTTCACGCTCTTCGCCCCAGGAGCACCCGCGGCGGAACTCGTCGCGATGAAGTACTCCGGCGGCGACAAACCCGCGATCACGCAGGAATGGTCCAGCGATGCGCTGCCGGGCGGCAGCGCGTCCAGCCCGGATCTGTCGGCCGACGGCTCCGTCGTCTACACCAACGACAACTGGGGCACGTTGTGGGCGATCGATTCCGCGACCGGCGATCCGAAGTGGAGTTACGACATCGGGTACGCCGCCGCGGGCAGCCCCTCGACGTCCGCGGACGGTCTGATAATCCCCGCGGGCGGACTCGACGGCCACCTGCTGGCCTTGCAGGACAAGGGCGATCACGCCGAACTGGTCTGGGAGCGGAAGGATCTGCTGCAGCTGGGCGTCCCGGCACAGACGGCCGGGTCCACCGGTTACGCGGTGGTCCGCGAGGGTACGGACGGACTGGCGATGCTCACGTTCGACACCGGGACCGGCGAAACCCTCGACCAGGACACCCTGCCCGGGGCGAAGGGCTTCACGGTCGGCACGTCCGTCGGGCCGAAGGGTGAAGTCCTCACCCCGACACTACTCGGGGAGCTGTTCGTCCTCCGCTGACCCGTGAGTACTTGTCAACGTCCGGCGGTTGAGAAGTACTCACGGGCGCGAAGCGCAGATGAACGCGACGCCGGCACGGCCGATCCGCGTGATCACCACACTGAGCGAACGACTTCCGCGTAGCTTCAGCTTGGGACGCAGGACCGCGGGATCGACGTCGACGCCGCGCACGAGGATTTCCGCCACCCCGCAATCGTGCCGCGCCAGCTCCTGCCGCAGCGACTTCTCCGAATACTTCACCTGTTCGAGAATGCGGAAGCCCCGCACACCGTCGGGAACCGAATCGCCGGTGAGATAGGCGATCCGGGGATCCAGCTGCCACAGCCCGTGCCGGGCGGCGTAGTGCCGCACCAGGCCCGCACGCACGACGGCGCCGTCGGGGTCGATGATCCACTCGCCCGGAGCGCGTTCGGGGATGTCGTCGTCCTCGGCGTCCGTCACCGTCCACGCGGTGCCGTCGGAGCCGAGGACGCTCGCCCGCCGGGTGACACCGGCTCCGGACAGTCCCGGCGACCACAGGCACGCCTCGCGCACGCCGCCGTCGAGCGACACCACCTCCACCTCGCCGTCCCAGCCGAGCCGATCGAAATCGAGTCCGGGGGCGCACTTCACCGCGAGATCCCGTCCGCGGTACGCGTCGATCAGATCGGGCAGCGGCGGCTCCAGCGCGGCGGGGTCGTGTGTGCGCCTGCCGCCGGACCGTCGCGCCGGATCCGCGAGCACGACGGTGCCGCGGGTGCACGGGACGAGCGCGTCGGCGCGGAGAACGACCGCCCCGGGAACGTTGTGCTGCGCCATCAGGAGCCGGACCGGGTCCAGGTCGCTGCCGATCACGGTTGCGGCCGTCCCGACCACCGCGTCCAGTTCGGCGCCGATCGAACACGTGACGTCGTGGACGTCCCGGCCCTTCAGCCGCATCGCACGGTGCGCGGCGACCGCACGCGGCGTCGCCTGTTGCAGGGCGTCGTCCGTGAAGAACCAGGTTTCGGTGCCGGGAAGTTTGGCGGCCGCCTTCCGCCGCAACAGCACGGTCTCCACCAGCAACGCCACGTGTGAGCCGAAACGCGTACGCGCCCGGCCGATGTCGGCCAGGCGCGTAGACGTGGTCAGTGCGAAGCCGTCCACCTCCGCGAGAGCGGCTGCCCCTTCCGTGCTCTGCAGGAACTCCACGTCCCCGGCAGTGAACGCATAGCCCAATTCAGTTGCCGGGCTTCACGCCGGTGATCATGACGTTGTAGAAGAATCCCCGCGGAACCACGTGCCGGAGAACCTTCTCGTCGACCCAGCTGAGCGTCTTCCATCCGGTGAACGCGAAACGCCCCCAGCCCCAGCCCAGCTTCTCCGGGGGCACAGCGGCCTCGAACGTGCGGACGGGCCACCCGAGCAGAGCGGCGGCGAATTCCTCGGTGGCCGCGTGAACCTGCTCGGCGCCTGCCGACCTCGCGATCTTCTCGAGGTCGCTCGGATCGAACGTGTGGAGGTCGACGACGGCCTCGAGCGCGGCCGCGCGGGAGGACTCGTCCAATTCCGCCTGCGGGCGACGCCAGTCGGCGAGGAACGGCAACTTGGTGACCCGGGTGGTGACCTCCCACGTCGCGCGACCCAGCCAGCGGGCGTAGAAGTTGCCGATCGTGGTCGGCTCACCGGCGAACACGAAACGCCCGCCCGGCTTCAGGACGCGCAGAACCTCACGCAGCGACTGCTCGACATCCGGGATGTGATGCAGGACAGCGTGACCCACGACGAGGTCGAACGTGTCTTCCGCGTACGGGATGGTTTCGGCGTCGGCGACTCGGCCGTCGACGGACAATCCCAGGCCCTCGGCGTTGCGGAGGGCGACCTTCACCATGCCGGGCGAGAGGTCGGTGACCGAACCGGTATTCGCAACCCCACCCTGCATCAGGTTGAGGAGGAAGAATCCGGTGCCGCAGCCCAGTTCGAGCGCCCGCTCGTAGGGCAGCGGCTGATCGCCCGCGACGGCGTCGAAACGTCCGCGCGCGTAGTCGATGCACCGCTCGTCGTACGAGATCGACCACTTCTCGTCGTACGTCTCGGCTTCCCAGTCGTGGTACAGCACCTGGGCGAGTTTGGTGTCCTTCAGCGCAGCCTCTACCTCTTCGGCGGTGGCGTGCGGATGAGGAGCTGGGTCGTCATGGGCGCTTGCAGTCATGCGGCAAATCCTACTCGCTGGTAAGAGTGAACAGGTTCTAGTTTCGGGCTCCAGACTACTCGCCCGTGAACTGAGCCTTACCTGGGCCGTTCTCGATGAACGATTCCATCCCGATCGTGCGGTCCCGGGTGGCGAACAACGAGGTGAACAGCTGACGCTCCACCGCGAGCCCCGTACCCAGGTCGACGTCCAGCCCACGGTCCACGGCGGCCTTCGCCGCAGCCAGGGCGCGGCCCGCTCCCTTCGTGAACTGCGACGCCCACGTGCGGGCCGCCTCGTACACGTCGTCCGGCGCCACGACCTCGTCGACCAGACCGATCGCGAGAGCCTCCTCGGCGTCGACGAACCGGCCGGTGAACAGCAGATCCTTGGCCTTGGACGGTCCGATCAGCCGGGCGAGACGCTGGGTGCCGCCGCCGCCGGGAATGACGCCGAGCAGGATCTCCGGCACGCCGAGCTTGGCGTTGTCGCCCGCGATGCGCCGGTCCGCCGACAGCGCGACCTCCAGGCCGCCGCCGAGCGCGTACCCCGTGATGGCGGCGACGGTGGGCTTCGGAATCTCGGAGACCGCCGCGAGGTCGGACTGCAGGTCGCCGATCACGTCGGACATCTGCCCGAAGTCCATCTCGGACATTTCCTTCACGTCCGCGCCCGCGGCGAAGACCTTCTCGCCGCCGTAGACGATGACGGCCTTCACGTCGGCGTCGACGGTCGCCTCCCGCGCCGCTGCCCGCAACTCCTGCTGAACCTGACGGTTCAGGGCGTTCATCGGTGGACGCGCGAGCCGGATCGTGCCGATGCCTTCGGATACCTCGAGAGTGACAAACTCAGCCATGAGGCAAAAGGCTACTTGTCTGCCCCCGACCCGGTTTCGCGGCCCGCCGCATCGCGATCAGTCGCGGGACGCCCACGGATGCGGACCGGCTTCGTAGTAGCCGTCCTGCCCCGGGAACTCGACTCGGAGCTGCTCCTCGTCCGTGATCAGCGTCGGCAGGATCACCGGGATCTCCGGCTCCGCGGCCAGCACCTCCGCGACCGAACCGAACGCGCTGAGCGCCGTGAGCTGACTCCACGTCGGCGGCAGCAGGATGCTTCCGCCGCCCTGCCAGTGCGCGAGCGCCGCGGCGGGACTCTGCCACTGCACGTGCTCGGCCTCGGACGTCGCGCCGTCCGCGATCTGACCGTGCGGTGCGGCGGCGACGAAGAAACGCGTGTCGTAGCGGCGGCTCTCGCCGACGGGGGTGATCCAGTTGGCCCAGGGCCGCAGCAGGTCGGCTCGCAGGACGAGGTTCTCGCGCTTCAGGAAGTCGCTGAACGACAGTTCCCGCTTCTCGAGCTGGATGCGGGACTGCGCGTAACGGGACGTGTCCGCCACGACCGTGTCCGCACTCGGTCCCGCGAGAAGCACGCCGCATTCCTCGAACGTCTCGCGCACCGCCGCGCACACGAGGGCCTTCGCGCGCGCCGCATCGGTGGAGAACCGCCCGGCCCACCAGTCGACGGACGGTCCCGCCCAGTCGACCTCGGCGTCGGCGTCGGACGGGTCGACCCCGCCGCCGGGAAACACGGTCATGCCGCCGGCGAACGCCATCCCCTTCACCCGGCGGAGGAGGAACACCTCGATACCGGACGCCGCGGCGTCTGCCGCGGCATCACGGATGAGGATGACGGTGGACGCGTCCTTGGGTGCCACGTCGGTACTGTCGCGGGGCGCCTGCTCTTGCTTCGAGACCATGTCTCGGAACCTACGCCGCCGGGTGACGCGGGTCGCAGTCGGTCCCCCGGTGTGACGGCCGGTCGTCAGCCCCGCCGGTGCGCGCCGGGGACGCGGGTCCGCCGCGCGAAGAACCGGCCGTCGACCTTGTCCAGGCTGATGGACTGGCTGAACGCCTCGCTGAGGTTCTCGGCCGTGATGACCTGATCCAGGAGCCCCTGCGAGACCACCTCCCCCTCCTTGAGGAGCAGCGCATGAGTGAATCCCGGCGGGATCTCCTCGACGTGGTGGGTGATGAGAACCGTCGCGGGGGCGTCGGGGTCGGCGGCGAGATCGGTGAGGCGCGCGACGAGTTCCTCGCGCCCACCGAGGTCGAGACCGGCGGCGGGCTCGTCGAGCAGCAGCAGTTCCGGGTCGGTCATCAGCGCACGGGCGATGAGGACGCGCTTGCGCTCACCCTCGGACAGGGTGCCGTACGTGCGCTTGGCGAGGTGCTCGGCACCGAGGCTCTCGAGCATCTCGACGGCACGGTCGGTATCCATGTCGTCGTAGCGCTCACGCCAGCGTCCGAGGACCGCGTAGCCCGCGGAGACGACGAGATCGGTCACGATCTCCTCGGACGGCACCCGGTTGGCGAGAGCCGAGGAGGACAGTCCGATCCGCGGTCGCAGTTCGTTGATGTCGACGCGGCCGAGCCGCTCGCCGAGAAGGTAGGCGCTTCCGCTCGTGGGATGCAGTTCGGCGGCCGCGATCCGGAGCAACGACGTCTTTCCTGCCCCGTTCGGTCCGAGGACGACCCACCGCTCGTCGAGTTCCACCTTCCAGGTGACCGGGCCCACCAGAGTGTTGCCCCCGCGGCGGAGGAGAACGTCGTCGAATTCGATGAGGAGATCAGGATCAGGTTCATGCACGGACCCATCTTCCCGCACATCTTCCGAGCATTCACGGCAGGATCAGTTGCGTGTCGCCTCACATCGATTCGCACCCCGGCGAGATGTCGTCGCTCCCGCCGAGTCTGCGGCTGCCCGGATCACCGTTTCCCCTGGGAGCGAAAGTGCGTGGCACCGGAACGCAGTTCGCGGTTCACGCTCCCGACGCCGAACTGGTACAGGTGTGCCTGATTTCCGAGGGCGGCGACGAGACGCGGATCGATCTGGTCCAGCGGACGTACGGCATCTGGCACGGCATCGTCGAGGGGGTCGGTGCGGGACAGCGCTACGGTTACCGCGCGCACGGGCGCTGGGACCCCGCACGCGGCGTGCGCCTCAACCCCGCCAAGCTGCTTCTGGATCCGTGGGCGACCCGCATCGCGGGCGAACTCGGCGACCACGACGCACTGGTCTCCCACGACGGCGACCCGTTCGGCGGCCCGTCGCGCGTCGACAGCCTGGGCCACACCCCGCTGTCGGTGGTGACGGCCGACCACGCCCGCACGAGCGGACCGCGGATCGAAAGGCCCTGGGAGGAAACCGTTGTCTACGAACTTCACGTGGGATCGTTCACCGCACGGCACCCCGACGTGCCACCGCAGTACCGCGGAACGTATCTGGGTCTCGCGGAACCCGCTGTCGTCGGTCATCTCGTCCGCCTCGGGGTGACCGCGGTCGAACTGCTTCCCGTCCAGGCGTACGTCTCCGAGGCCACCGTCCGCTCGCGGGGCATGCGCAACCACTGGGGATACTCCACCGCGGCGTTCTTCGCTCCCCACCCGGGCTATGCGGTGGTGCCCGGTGAGGAGATCACCGAATTCCACACGATGGTCGACGCGCTGCACGCCGCGGGGATCGAGGTCGTCCTCGACGTGGTGTACAACCACACCTGCGAGCAGGGCGTCGACGGCATCAGCCTCAGCTGGCGCGGCCTCGACGCCCCCGGCTACTACCTCCTCGACTCCGACGGTCGCGACATCGATCTCACCGGTTGCGGGAACACCGTCGACGCACAGTCGCCCGTCGCCGTCCGGATGATCGGCGACAGCCTGCGCTACTGGGCGCACGACATGGGCGTCGACGGCTTCCGGTTCGACCTCGCGTCCGCTCTCGGCCGGCCCGGTGGCGGCCGATTCGATTCCCGCGCTTCGATCTTCTCCGCAATCACGGCGGATCCCGTTCTCTCCCGGTGCAAACTGATCGCCGAACCGTGGGACGCCACTTCGGACGGATATCGGGTCGGGCACTTCGGCGTTCAGTGGTCGGAATGGAACGACAAGTACCGCAACACCGTTCGACGGTTCTGGAACGGCGGCACCGGGGTACGCGATCTCGCCTCCCGGGTGGCGGGTTCCGAGGACGTATTCGGAAACCGGCGGCCGTGGGCGTCCGTCAATTTCGTGACCGCGCACGACGGGTTCACCGCCGCGGACCTCGTGTCGTACGACCGCAAACACAACGAGGCCAACGGCGAGGACAACCGGGACGGCGCCGATCACAACGACTCCGCCGACCACGGCGTCGAAGGTCCCACCGACGATCCGTCGATCATCGAGGCGCGGTCCCGGCACGTCCGCGCGCTCCTCGCCACGCTCGCACTGTCGACCGGCACGCCGATGTTCACCGCAGGCGACGAGTTCGGTCACACCCTCGGCGGCAACAACAACGCGTACTGCGTCCCCGAGGACACCCCTCGTGAAGACTCCTGGCCACTCGACTGGAGCACCGGGGACACGAGTCTCACCGCATTCGTCACCCGCGCCCTCGACCTCCGACGCGCCTCCCCCGCGCTGCGCCAGCCGGAATTCTTCGAGGGCAGGCGCACACCCACCGGCCATCCCGACCTCGTGTGGTTCGGCGCCGACGGCGCGGAGATGGACGACCCCGCGTGGTACGACGACTCCAGGCGCACCCTCCAGGCGTGGATCGACGGATCCGACATCCGCTCCCACACCGAAGACGGGCACCAGCTCACCGACGACAGCTGGCTTCTCGTCCTCCACTCGGGCGGACCCACCGTGATCACGCTGGGCTGTCCCGAATGGTTCTACGGCACGGTGCTCGCCGAATTCGACTCGGCGTCCCCCGACGGCGCACCCGCGCCGGGCGGCCCGATCTCCGGAGACTCCACGATCGCACTGTCCGGTCCGACGCTGCTCGTCTTCCGTGCGGTCGGGTAGATGCCACCGAAGCGCATCATCAGCTGAATGAGCGGGCCGATGCCCAGCGCGTAGACGACGGTGCCCACACCCACGGTGCCGCCGAGCAACCAGCCGGTGGCCAGCACGGTCACCTCGATCGACGTGCGGATCACCCGCACCGACAGCCCGGTCCGCGCGACCAGACCGGTCATGAGACCGTCCCTCGGACCGGGGCCCATCCCCGCACCGATGTACAGCACGGTGGCGAGCGCGTTGAGGACCACGCCACCGAGCATCACCACGATGCGCACGAGAAGGGAGTCGGCGGGTTCGAGGAACGCGAGCGAGGTGTCCACCGAGACGGCAATGACTACGACGTTGGCGACCGTCCCGAATCCCGGCTTCTGACGGATCGGGATCCAGAGCGCGAGCACCACGACACCGGTCAGCGCGGTCACCACACCGAAACTGAGTGGCGTGCGATCCGCCACCCCCTGATGGAACACGTCCCACGGGTCGAGACCGAGGCCGGCGGTGATCATCATGGCCATCGAGAAGCCGTACAGCCACAGTCCGGCGAACAGAGCGATCAGGCGTCGAGCGAGCATGACGTCAGTGTTCCGGGAAATCCTGCCGCACCCCATAGCCACGACGCGCACACTGGACTGTCGATGCGTCGACGCTCAGGGGCAGGCGATCACGGTCATCGAGCCGGGAGCCACTTCGGTGAAACCGGCGTCGCGAACGGCGATCGCCCGGCCCCGCACCACCTCGATGGTCAGCTCCTCCCACAGTCCGACGTCGGCGTCCCGCACCGTGCAGCGGTAGCCGGTGGCCGCCCACGCGCGGGCCTGCTCGGTGGGCATCGCACCGGCGAGCAGCATCGACGCGTGACCCACCTGGGCCGCGGCCTTCCCCACCGTCATGTCCAGAGCGGAGTTGATCCACAGCACCGGATCCCCGTCCGGGATCTCTCCGGGGTCGTCGTGGTCGAGATCGGTCCCGCCGATCTGCAACTTCCGGATGCGAGGATCGAGCGCACCGACGGCGACGGGCACGAGTGCGCGGGCCTGTGCCCCGTCGACGTCGACGGTGATCCCGTCGACCTCCTGCGCCGCACGCCACCCGGCTCCCCGCGCCCGCCGCGTCACCTTGCGGATCCGGGACCCGATCCAGGCGAGGTAATCCTCCTGCCACGGTCCGGGCGCGCCCGTCTCGTCGGGGCCGACGCGAGGGTCGAGGCACAACGCCACAGCCGCGGTGGCTGCAGCTTCGAGCAGAGCACTACGCGGCGGGGGGTCGGCCTTCGGAATGTGCAGCACGATCGGCATGGCGAGGACCTGCGCCGGGTCGTCCGGGTCCGGCCGGCCGCCGTATCCGGCCGCGAGGACGGCGTGACGCGCCGCCCACAGGGTGTCGTCACCGGTCTCCCCGGTGACCGCGCCCCGGCACGACTCCGTCACGACAGCGGGACTCGTCGCACCACGCCGTCCACCGCGTCCGCGGCCTCGACCTCGTCGCGGGTGACCCCGAGGATGAACAGCACGGCATCGAGGAAGGGGTGCGACAGTGCGGTGTCCGCGACCTCGCGCAGAGCGGGCTTGGCGTTGAACGCGATTCCCAGCCCGGCGGCGTTGAGCATGTCGATGTCGTTGGCGCCGTCGCCGACCGCCACCGTCTGCTCCATCGGGACGCCGACCTGAGCGGCGAACTTGCGCAGTGCGGTCGCCTTCGCGGCCCGGTCGACGATGTCGCCGATCACCCGGCCGGTGAGCTTGCCGTCCACGATCTCGAGTGTGTTGGCCTGCACGAAGTCCAGTTCCAGTTCGTGGGCCAGACCCTCGATGACCTGCCGGAATCCGCCGGACACCACACCGCAGTGGAAGCCGAGCCTGCGCAGCGTCCGGATGGTGGTGCGGGCGCCCGGTGTCAGTTCCAAGTTTTCCGCGACGTCGTCGATCACGGACGCGTCGAGGCCGGCGAGGGTCGCGACCCGCTGGTGCAGGGACTCGGTGAAGTCGATCTCGCCGCGCATCGCCGATTCGGTGACGGCGCGCACCTCGTCCTCGACGCCCGCCCGCGCGGCGAGCATCTCGATGACCTCGCCCTGGACGAGGGTGGAGTCGACGTCGAACACGATGAGCCGTTTGGCGCGACGGGCCAGTCCCCCGCGTTCGACGGCGATGTCGACGTTCTCGCGGACGGCCACTTCTGCCAGCACGGTGCGCAGACTCTTGTCCGCCTCTGCCGTGCCGGGAGCGCTCACCAGGAGTTCGAGGCCCGTCACCGGGTAGTCGGCGACGCCGCGGATCGAGTCGATGTTGACCCCGAGTGTCGCCATCTCCCGGGCCACCGAACGCAGCGCGCGAGCCGACACCGGGCTACCGAGAACGACCACGGCATGGGTGGACAGCGACTGCCTGCCCGGATCGGCACCGATCTCGACGTCCACCGACATCCCGACGGTGGCCATCGCCTCTTCGAGTTCCTCCTGCAGCGCTTCCCCGTTCTCGGGGCAGGCCACCAGGACACCGAGGGTCAGTCGCCCACGAATCACCACCTGCTCCACGTCGAGAAGGCTCACGTCGTGGCGGGAGAGCGACCCGAAGAGCACCGAGGTGACGCCGGGTCGGTCGGGGCCCGTCACGGTCACCAGGACAGTGGTGTCAGCTGCACCCACCGATGTACTCCGATCATGTTGCTCGCGCGGCTTGTCCGGCACCCATTGTGCCAACTGAAAGGCCCCGCCCGTTGCTGGGGCGGGGCCTTTCCGAAACTGATGTGTCAGCGGCCGGTGTCGGTTCCGGGGTCGCCTTCGTCGCCGACGGTCAGCGGCTCGTGGCGTTCCTTCTCGAGCACGGTGCTGGCGTGCTTGCCACCGTGGCCCGGTCCGACGTGCGCCTCTGCCTTCATCCGCTCGACCATGTGCGGGTAGTGCAGCTCGAACGCGGGACGCTCGGAGCGGATGCGCGGCAGCTCGGTGAAGTTGTGCCGCGGCGGCGGGCAGCTGGTGGCCCACTCGAGCGAATTGCCGTAACCCCACGGGTCGTCGACAGTGACGACTTCGCCGTACCGGTAACTCTTGAAGACGTTCCAGATGAACGGCAGCGTCGAGGCACCGAGGACGAACGCGAAGATCGTCGAGAACGAGTTCAGGAACGTGAAGCCGTCCGAGGGCAGGTAGTCGGCGTAGCGACGCGGCATACCTTCGTTACCCAGCCAGTGCTGGACGAGGAACGTGCCGTGGAAGCCGATGAACGTGGTCCAGAAGTGCCACTTGCCGAGACGCTCGTCCATCATGCGTCCGGTCATCTTCGGGAACCAGAAGTAGATGCCGGCGTAGGTGGCGAACACGACGGTGCCGAAGACCACGTAGTGGAAGTGGGCGACCACGAAATAGGTGTCCGTGACGTGGAAGTCGAGGGGCGGGCTCGCGAGGATGACGCCGGACAGACCACCGAAGAGGAACGTGATGAGGAAGCCGATGGAGAACAGCATCGGCGACTCGAACGTCAACTGCCCCTTCCACATGGTGCCGATCCAGTTGAAGATCTTCACACCCGTCGGGACGGCGATCAGGAACGTCATGAACGAGAAGTACGGGAGCAGCACGGCGCCGGTGGCGTACATGTGGTGAGCCCACACCGCGATGGAGAGGGCGGCGATCGCCAGGGTCGCGTAGACCAGGCCGCTGTAACCGAACACGGGCTTACGGCTGAAGACCGGGAAGATCTCCGAGACGATGCCGAAGAACGGCAGCGCGATGATGTACACCTCGGGGTGACCGAAGAACCAGAACAGGTGCTGCCACAGCAGCACACCGCCGGTGGCCGGGTCGAAGATGTGGCCACCGAGGTGACGGTCCACGAACAGGCCCATGAATGCAGCGGTCAGCAGCGGGAACGCCAGCAGAATCAGGATGCTGGTGATGAAGATGTTCCACGTGAAGATCGGCATGCGGAACATGGTCATGCCGGGGGCACGCAGGCAGATGACGGTGGTGATCATGTTGACACCACCGAGGATGGTGCCGAGGCCGGCGACCGCGAGGCCCATGACCCAGAGGTCGGCGCCGACGCCCGGGGAGTGCAGCGCACTCGTCAGGGGCGTGTAGGCGGTCCAGCCGAAGTCCGCGGCACCGCCGGGGGTGATGAAGCCGGCGGTCGTGATGATCGCGCCGAACACGTACAGCCAGTAGCTGAACGCGTTGAGTCGCGGGAACGCCACGTCGGGGGCACCGATCTGCAGCGGCAGGATNNNGCATCGTGAACAGCTGGTTGAACTGTTCGTTCGACAAGAACTGCATACCGGGCACAGCGAGCTCGGCGCGCATCATCAGGGCCATGAGACCACCGATGAGGAAGAACGCGATCGAGGTCGTCAAGTACATGATTCCGAGCACCTTGGGGTCGGTGGTCGTAATCATTTTGAAGATGAACGAGCCCTTGGGTCCCTGCCGCGGCGGGTAAGGCCTGGCTGCAGCTATCGCGGGGACTGGCTGGGGCGCTACGGCAGTCACTGATCCTCCTGAATGCGCGTCCGTCCCCGGGCTGCGAGGCGAACGGTCTCTGGCTTGCGCTCATCGAATCGTAGACCGTGCCCTGAGCGGCCTCCGACTGGGTCCTACCCACTGTCGTACTTACCCGGACTCAGAGCAAATTGTGGCGCATGCGACCTGCGGTTTGTCGCACCGGGGAGTGCTCACTGTCACGCGGTCCGGCGTGTCGCACGTGACCGGTCGACACGGAGCCCGGAGGCTCCGACACCCCGAATCCCCGGTGCTAAGGTTTCGCTCACCTAACTTCGATCAGGAGCTCCATGTGAACGTTCTCTCCCGACGCCGGGTCGTCGCCGGCGCGGTCGCACTAGCCGCTGCAGCCACTTTCTCGATCACGTCCTGCTCCAGCAGTGACGACTCCGACGCCGCGTCGAGCACCACCTCGTCGACCGGGCAGTTCCCCCGCACCGTCGACCACTTCCGCGGCAGTACCGAGATCCCGGCCGCGCCGCAGCGCATCGTGGCACTCGACAACAGCTTCACCGACGCCGTCCTCCTCCTCGAGGCGCCGCTCGTCGGATACGTCGACTACCGCGAACCCGGCCTGCCCGACTACCTCGGCTCCTCGCGGGACGAGTTCGCGGCGGAAGCCGAATCGGTGGGCAAGGTCAGCAACGCGAGCCTCGAGCAGATCGCCGCGCTGCAACCCGACCTGATCATCTCCGCCGAAGTGCGCGACGCGAAGAACTACGAGCAACTGTCCGCTATCGCGCCGACCATCTTCACCGAGACGACCGGGCCCACG
Organism: Rhodococcus sp. LB1; assembly: GCF_001583455.1. NCBI lineage: Bacteria > Bacillati > Actinomycetota > Actinomycetes > Mycobacteriales > Nocardiaceae > Rhodococcus > Rhodococcus sp. LB1. Next base: position 47,721 of record NZ_LTCZ01000017.1, read on the forward strand.
TGGAAGGACAACATCCGGCTCGTCGGCACGGCACTGGGCAAGGAGGAACTCACGGAGCAGAAGATCGGCGCCTACGAGGAGCGGGCCGCCGCCGTCGGCGCGGAGATCAACGACACGGCGTCGAATCCGGTGATCTCGGTCGTCCGGTTCGCGGGCGAGCCGACGGCACGCCTCTACCGCACCACCTCGTTCAGCGGGATCGTCCTCTCGGACGCCGGGCTTGCCCGTCCGCAGAGCCAGGGCCCCGATCCGGCCGATCCGGACAACATCATGCAAGCCATCAGCCCCGAGCTGATCAGCGAGGCGGAGGGCGACGCCATCTTCGTCAGCACCTGGCAGGACCCGGCAGGCAAGAGCGCCGAAGCGGCGAAGCCGTTCTTGGAGAGCCCGCTGTGGCAGACGCTGAAGGGACGCAAGGTCGACGTCGACGACGCCCGCTGGATGTCGCCGGTCAGCATCCAGGGCGCGCACCTCATCCTCGACGACCTGTCGGACACGTTCGGGGTGGACAAGCACAGCGGCTAACCTGAACGCGCCCGCACACACAGGAAGTCGCCGAATTGTCCCCTCGTAGGTTTTCCGCCCGCCGCGCGTCCACCGGTCTCGTCGCCGCCGTCGCTGTGCTCGCAGTCGCCGGCTGCTCTCAACCGTCCGACGACGATCCGGCAGCGTCCATCGTCCGGACCACCACGCAGATCGCTGGAGCCGGCGTGGTCGGCATCGAGAGGGACACCACGACCGCCTGCGCCGAGCCGGCCCCGGTCGACGCCGCACTCGCGGCCGGCTCGACGCACCGGGTGGTCCACACGAAAGGCGAGAGCGACGTTCCGTCCGATCCGCAGCGGATCGTGGTACTCGACAGCGCCGCACTGGACGCGGTGTGCGCACTCGGTCTGTGGAAGAACGTGGTCGGCGCGGCGACCCTCGACGGGGACTCGCCTCAGCCCGGATACCTCGGCACGGGCATCTCCGAGATCCCGAGCGTCGGATCCGTCGACGCCCCGGACGTGAACAAGATCGCGCAGGCGGACCCGGACCTGATCCTCGGATCGAGTCCGGCGTCCGACCAGCTGTACGGTGCGCTCTCCCCCATCGCGCCCACCGTGTTCGTCGGCTCCGACCCCGTGTACTGGAAGGCCCAGTTCCTCCTCGCCGGCAACGCCCTGGGCCGGGCCGACGCGGCGACGGCCGCGCTCGAGCAATACCAGCAGGACGCCAAGCAGCTCGGCGTCGACATCGATGCCGCGCAGACACAGGCGTCCGTCGTCCGATTCGACGCCGACAGCATGGAGGTCGAGGGTCCGGCCACGTTCGCCGGCCAGGTCCTCACCGACGCCGGAGTGCGGCGACCCGCTTATCAGAACCTCGACGGCGCAGTCACCGAACCGATCTCCGAATCCGACATCGACCAGGCCGAGGGCGACCTCATCTACGCCGTCCTCGACGGCGAGGAGGGCACCGCGCACGCGGAGGACGTGATGTCCGGTGAGGCATGGGAAGACCTCGAGGCGGCCTCCGACAAGCGGGTCTTCGCCGTGGAGGGTGACGTGTGGGGCGGAAACGGCGTCGTCGCTGCGCGCGCGATGCTCACCGACCTCAGGAACACGCTGAACGGTTACGTCGGCTAGGAGGCCCGGTGCCCGTACCCGAGTTCGTCACCGCCCTGCGCGGCCACGTCGGCACCGCGCCGCTGTGGCTGTCCGGGGTGAGTGTCGTCGTGTGTGACGCCGACGGCCGGGTGCTGCTGACCCGGCGCGTCGACAACGGCAAATGGGCGGTCGTGTCCGGCATCCTCGAACCCGGGGAGGAACCCGGACCCGCCGCGCTGCGTGAGGTACGCGAGGAGACCGGCGTGGACGCCGAACTGGTCCGGATCACGAGTGTCGACGTCACCGATCCGATCACCTATCCCAACGGCGACGTCGCGCAGTATCTCGACGTGTGTTTCCTCGCGCGGTATCTGAGCGGGGAGGCTGCCGTGTCGGACGACGAGAACCACGACGTCGCCTGGTTCTCCCCCGGCGCGCTGCCGCCGGACCTCACCCCGTCGTCGCGGCTGCGGCTCGACAAGGCGCTGCAGGACGAGCCCGAGGCGTGGTTCCGCCGCTGAACGCAGTTCGCCCAATGTCACACCGGTGCAGTCGAACCGAACCGGTGTGACATTGGGCGACGGGTCTAGAAGTCGCGAGCGGGTCGCTCTAGAAGTCGCGAGCGGGTCGCTCTAGAAGTCCCAGTCCTCGTCTTCGGTGTTGACGGCCTTGCCGATGACGTAGGAGCTGCCCGAGCCGGAGAAGAAGTCGTGGTTCTCGTCCGCGTTGGGTGAGAGCGCCGACAGGATCGCCGGGTTGACGTCCGTCTCGTCCTTGGGGAACAGACCCTCGTAGCCGAGGTTCATCAGCGCCTTGTTGGCGTTGTACCGCAGGAACTTCTTGACGTCTTCGGTGAGGCCCACCTCGTCGTAGAGGTCCTGGGTGTAGTCGACCTCGTTGTCGTAGAGCTCGAAGAGCAACTCGAACGTGTAGTTCTTGAGGTCGTCGCGCTCGGCCTCGGTGAGCTGCTCGAGGCCCTTCTGGTACTTGTAGCCGATGTAGTACCCGTGCACGGCCTCGTCGCGGATGATGAGGCGGATGAGGTCGGCGGTGTTGGTGAGCTTCGCCCGCGACGACCAGAGAAGCCCGAGTAGAACAGGAAGCTCTCGAGCAGGGTGGATGCCACCTTGCGCTTGAGCGGCTCGTCGCCCTGGTAGTAGTCCATGACGATCTCGGCCTTGCGCTGCAGGTTCGGGTTCTCCTCGGACCAGCGGAAGGCGTCGTCGATGTCGCGGGTGGAGCACAGCGTCGAGAAGATCGAGCTGTAGCTCTTCGCGTGTACCGACTCCATGAACGCGATGTTGGTGTACACCGCCTCTTCGTGCGGGGTGATGGCATCGGGGATGAGGCTGACCGCGCCCACGGTGCCCTGAATGGTGTCGAGGAGCGTCAGCCCCGTGAACACCCGCATCGTGAGCTGCTTCTCCTGCGGCGTGAGCGTCCCCCACGACGGGATGTCGTTGGACACCGGCACCTTTTCGGGGAGCCAGAAGTTGCCGACGAGACGGTCCCACACCTCGGCGTCCTTCTCGTCCTGGACGCGGTTCCAGTTGATCGCGGATACGCGACTCACCAGCTTGACCATTGATTCCTCACTTCGTTCGGCTAAGTACTCACGGGCGGCGGAGCCGCCTACAGCATGCAGGAAACGCAACCTTCGACCTCGGTACCCTCCAGAGCCATCTGGCGTAGCCGGATGTAGTACAGCGTCTTGATGCCCTTGCGCCACGCGTAGATCTGCGCCTTGTTGATGTCGCGGGTGGTGGCGGTGTCCTTGAAGAACAAGGTCAGCGACAGCCCCTGGTCGACGTGCTGCGTCGCGGCGGCATAGGTGTCGACGATCTTCTCGTACCCGATCTCGTAGGCATCCTGGTAGTACTCCAGGTTGTCGTTGGTCAGGTAGGGCGCCGGGTAGTAGACGCGGCCGATCTTGCCTTCCTTGCGGATCTCGATCTTCGACGCCACCGGGTGGATGGAGCTGGTGGAGTAGTTGATGTACGAGATCGAGCCCGTCGGCGGGACGGCCTGCAGGTTCTGGTTGTAGATGCCGTACTTCTGCACGGACGCCTTCAGCTCGCGCCAGTCGTCCTGCGTCGGGATGTGCACACCGGACTCGGCGAACAGCTGCCGCACCCGCTCCGTCTTCGGCTCCCACACCTGATCGGTGTACTTGTCGAAGTACTCGCCGGACGCGTACTTGGACTGCGGGAAGCCCTTGAAGTGGGTGCCCCGCTCGATGGCGATCCGGTTGGACGCCCGCACCGCGTGGAACACGACGGTGTAGAAGTAGATGTTCGTGAAGTCGATGCCCTCGTCGGAGCCGTAGAAGATCCGCTCACGGGCCAGGTACCCGTGCAGGTTCATCTGTCCGAGGCCGATGGCGTGGGAGTCGTTGTTGCCCTGCTCGATCGACGGCACCGAGTAGATGTGCGTCTGGTCGGACACCGCGGTGAGTGCGCGGATCGACACCTCGATGGTGCGTGCGAAGTCGGGCGAGTCCATGGTCTTCGCGATGTTCAGCGAGCCGAGGTTGCAGGAGATGTCCTTGCCGACCTCGCTGTACGAGAGGTCGTCGTTGAACAGCGACGGCGTCGAGACCTGCAGGATCTCCGAGCACAGGTTGGAGTGGGTGATCTTGCCCTCGATGGGGTTGGCCCGGTTCACCGTGTCCTCGAACATGATGTACGGGTAGCCCGACTCGAACTGCAGCTCGGCGATGGTCTGGAAGAACTCGCGCGCCTTGATCTTCGACTTGCGGATCCGCTTGTCGTCGACCATCTCGTAGTACTTCTCGGTGACGTTGACGTCCGCGAACGGGACACCGTAGATGCGCTCGACGTCGTACGGCGAGAACAGGTACATGTCCTCGTTCTTCTTCGCCAGCTCGAACGTGATGTCCGGGATGACCACACCCAGCGACAGCGTCTTGATGCGGATCTTCTCGTCCGCGTTCTCACGCTTGGTGTCGAGGAAGCGGTAGATGTCCGGGTGGTGCGCGTGCAGGTACACCGCGCCCGCGCCCTGACGAGCACCGAGCTGGTTGGCGTACGAGAAGGAGTCCTCGAGCAGCTTCATGATCGGGATGACACCGGAGCTCTGGTTCTCGATCTTCTTGATCGGGGCACCGTGCTCGCGAACATTGCTGAGCAGCAACGCAACTCCGCCGCCGCGCTTGGACAGCTGCAGGGCGGAGTTGATGGAGCGGCCGATGGACTCCATGTTGTCCTCGATGCGCAGCAGGAAGCAGGACACGGGCTCGCCGCGCTGCTTCTTGCCGGAGTTGAGGAACGTCGGGGTGGCGGGCTGGAACCGGCCGGCGATGATCTCGTCGACGAGCTTGGTCGCCAGTTCCTCGTCGCCGGCGGCGAGCGTCAGCGCGACCATGCAGACGCGGTCCTCGAACCGCTCCAGGTAGCGCTTGCCGTCGAACGTCTTCAGCGTGTACGAGGTGTAGTACTTGAACGCGCCCAGGAACGTCGGGAAGCGGAACTTCTTAGCGTAGGCGTGATCGATGAGCGACTTCACGAACGCGCGCGAGTACTGGTCGAGGACCTCGGGCTCGTAGTAGTTCTCCTCCACGAGGTAGTCGAGCTTCTCGTCCAGATTGTGGAAGAAGACGGTGTTCTGGTTGACGTGCTGCAGGAAGTACTGGCGGGCGGCGGCGACGTCCTTGTCGAACTGGATCTCACCGTTGGGGCCGTACAGGTTGAGCATTGCGTTGAGTGCGTGGTAATCGAGACCGTTCGTCGAGTCTCCACCGCGCGCGTCGCGCTCTACGCTCCCCGCGTCGATGGTGTCTGTGATGGTCGGCGCCACTTCTCGTGCTCCTCGTCGTCTAAGTGATCCCAGAATTCACCCAGACCGGCCCTGACCCGCTCGACGTCCTCGGCTGTGCCCATGAGTTCGAAGCGGTAGAGGTAGGGAACGTGGCATTTCTGAGAAATGATGTTTCCTGCAAAGCAATAGGATTCACCGAAATTGGTGTTTCCTGCCGCGATCACTGCTCGGATCAGCGACCTGTTGTGTGTGTTGTTGAGAAATCGGATGACCGGCTTCGGGACGTAACTGGTGTCGCGGCCCATGGCCGTCGTTCCCCCGCCATAGGTGGGGACGATCAGCACGTAGGGTTCGCGAACCTCGAAGGTGCCCTCGCGGTCATGAATGGGTATGCGCGTCGCAGGCAGCCCGAGCCGCTGGACGAATCGGTGCGTGTTCTCCGAGGCGCTGGAGAAGTACACCAGCGATGTCATCGGTTTCCACCATCTGGACTAGTACTACCGTTTACTGCCGCCCGGGAATCGGATCGAACTCCGCCTCGGGCGGTGCGATCGCCTCGCTTCAAGCAGCGTTTGCCGAGAGGGTCTTGATGCGGTCGGGGCGGAAGCCCGACCAGTGCTCGTCACCGGCCACGATCACGGGCGCCTGCAGGTATCCCAGTGCCATGACGTAGTCCCGGGCCTCGGGGTCTTCGGTGATGTCGACGACGGAGTATTCGATACCCGCCTTGTCGAGGGCCCGGTAGGTGGCATTGCACTGAACGCAAGCGGGCTTGGTGTAGACGGTGATGCTCATGAAGTCCCTCTTTCCACTGCCGAATGGAGCTGACGAAGTGTGTGTTCAGCGCACTGAGACTTCCCCTGATCGAGATGGCGGTGACCCCCGATGGAGATGCTCACCGAGTCGGTTCTCGTTGTGGTCTCTCAGTGCTCAAGACACTACACCTAGTGGCCGACAGAAACACTTAACCCGAGATGTTGTGAGTCACATTGATGAAATTCCCAGGTCGTCATCCCGCGGACCATAAATTTCGTGCTCGCTCCGGCGTGTCGCACATCACATTTTCGGCGTGACGCGGAACACCCCTCGCATCGCGCTCGTGCACTGGAGGCTCCGGGAGCTTACGTCACCTCGGAGGACACGCCCGCATCCGCGGTGCGGGCCCCGGGAGAGCGCCGTCCGGGCCGGCCGGAGACGACTCCGCCGGACCATCGCGGAGCCCGCCGAGCGGCGCACTCGTCACACCCGGCGACGCCGCTCCCCGACCGCCCGCGGCCGGGCACACCGGGGCGGCGCGCACGACGCGCGCCGCACGCTTGCCGACCGGTAACTGCCGGGCCCGTCCCGGTACGTTGAGCGCATGTCCGACGACTCCCAGGACCACCTCGACTGGTCGGCGCCCGTGGCGCGCACGAAGCGGGTCACGCCGAACATGCAGAGGATCACCCTCGCGGGCGGAGACCTCCGTCGATTCGAGACCAGCGGGAGGCCGGACGAGCGCCTGCTCCTCGCCTTCCCGCCCGACGGCGCGGAGAAGCGCAGCTACACCGTGCGCCGCTGGGACCCGGACGCACTGGAGATGGACATCGATTTCGCCGTCCATGCGGGCGGGACCGCGGCGCACTGGGCCGCGGGCGCGCGCCCGGGCGAGACGCTCGGGTTCTCGACCGCCTCGGGATGGTACGCGCCGCCCGCCGACACCAGGTGGCAGCTCCTCGTCGCCGACATGACGGCACTGCCCGCGGTCGGCCGGATCGTCGAGGAGCTACCCGGCTCGGCGCGGGTACACGTGATCGCGGAGGTCACGACCCCCGAGGACCGGCAGCAGTTCGCCACCGATGCCGCGCTGACCGTGACGTGGCTGGACGGGAGCGGAAACGGCGCCGGCGACAGTCTGCTCGCCGAGGCGGCTCGCGACTGGCCGCGACCGGATGCACCGGGATACGTGTGGTTCGCGGGCGAGGCGAAGGTGTCGCGGGTGGTGCGGCGCTGGTTGCGCCACGACCTGGGCTGGCACGCGGACCGCTACGACGTCATCGGATATTGGCGCGACAACAAGGAGGAGTGGGTCGCGCGGTACGAGACGGTGCGCGAACAGATAGAAGCCGCCAGGGACTCTGCCCTGGCGGCCGGAGAAGACTTCGACTCGGTGCGCGACGCCGTCGACGCAGCCCTGGATCGAACCGGGCTGTAGCGACGGCGGCGCCGCGTGAGCGGAATCGTCAGGCGTCGACGAGCTGCTTCGTGGCGTCGACGAGGCTGGCGACGACGTCGGCAACCTGCTGCGCGACCTCGGCGTTCTCGCGCGGGTGCCGGTCACCGAACTTGTCGATGGTGCCGCCGATGGCGAGGGTGACGTCCTCGAGGACCTTGCCGCCTGCGATGCGGACGGCCTTGCGGGTGTCCTCGTGCGCCCACTGGGCACCGTTGCCGCTGGGCGAGGCGCTGATGACGGCGACGGGCTTGTCCTTCACGGCGCCGGTGCCGTACGGCCGGGAGATCCAGTCGATGGCGTTCTTGAGGACGGCGGGGATGGTGCCGTTGTACTCGGGCGTGAGGAGCAGGAGCGCGTCGGCGCGGCCGGCGGCGTCGCGCAGCGCCTCGACGGCGGGGATGGAACCGGCGACGTCGATGTCCTCGTTGTAGAAGGGGACGTCTCCGAGGCCGTCGAACACGGTCACCTCGGCACCCTCGGGCGCCACGGCGATCGCGGTCTCGGCGAGCTGACGGTTGACCGAGGCGGCGCGCAGGCTGCCGACGAGAACGAGAACGTTGGTCTGTGACATGTCAATAATCCTTCGATGGTGCGTAGGGCGACTCGTGAACATGTATAGCAACTAAACGGACTGCGGTCCACTTATGTTCCCGTCGCGGTAGGATGCGAGGCGTGACCAGTCCCCTGCTGCCCCAGATCGGGGTCGATCCCCCGGAACGCGGAGACGCCGCACGTAATCGGCGCCTTCTGCTCGATGCGGCCGCGCTGCTGGTCGCGGAGCGCGGCGTCGACGCCGTCACGATGGACGCGGTCGCCTGCAAGGCCGGTGTGGGCAAGGGCACAGTGTTCCGCCGGTTCGGCAGCCGGTCGGGCCTCATGCACGCACTCCTCGACCACACCGAACGGGAACTCCAGCAGTCCTTCATGTTCGGTCCACCACCGCTCGGTCCTGGCGCCGACCCGATCGACCGGCTGATCGCCTTCGGGCACGCCCGCATCGCGATCGTCGAGGTGCAGGGTGAGGTCCAGCGCGCGGCCGAGAATTCTCTGGAGTTCCGGTTCGCCGCACCCGCCCGGGCGGTGTCCGTGCGCCACGTCGTGTCCCTGCTTCGCGCGGCCGGGGTGCACGGCGACCACGAACTGCTGGCGTGTTCCCTGCTCGCACCGCTCGAGGCCACGCTGGTACTGCACGAACTGCGCGACCTCGGGATGTCCGTGGAGCGTCTCGGCGACGCCTGGGAGGACCTGATCCGGCGCGTCACCCGATGTTGATCCCGAATCCGGACAATTTGTCTAACCTCGGGGAATGCGCACCACCGCCACCGTTCTCGGCCTCCTGACGTTCGCCTCGCTCACCGCCTGCGGCGGGGACGCGCAGACCACGCCCCCGGATCCGGTGGGTCGCACCTACATCTCCACCTCCGTCGAGGGCGATCCCATTCCCGGCGGTGGGCCGCTCGTGCTCGGCTTCACCGACCCCGGACGCCTCTCCGTCGAGGCCGGATGCAATCAGGGCAGCGCCGACGTCGATCTGTCCGGCGGGAAGGTCGTGGCAGGTCCGCTCGCGATGACGCTGATGGCGTGTCCGGGAGAGGCCGCCGGCGCGGACGCCTGGGTGGCGGCACTGCTGGACGCGCAGCCGAACTGGACCCTCGGCGGCGACACGCTCACCCTCACCACCCCCACCGGTTCGGTGACGCTGACGGACGAGAAGGTCGTCCGGCCGGATCGGCCCGTCGTCGGGACCACCTGGACGGTCACCGCGCTGATCAGCCCGGACGCGGTCACGACGACGGAGGCACTGGAAAGGACGGCACCCCAGTTGCTCATCGCCGGCGACGGTTCGGCGTCCGGCTTCACCGGCTGCAACCGCATGACCGGAACCGCGGACGTGCAGCAGAGTTCGATCTCGTTCGGACCCTGGGCCACCACCCGGATGGCGTGCCCCCCGGACGTCTCCGAGGTCGAGCGTGCCGTGCTCGCGGCGTTGACCGGGGAGACGGGCTACAGCGTCCATTCGGACTCGCTGCGACTGGTCAACAGCGACGGGATCGGGCTGACACTGCGGGCAAGCTAGAGAGCCGCGAGCCAGCACCCGAGTTCCCGGGCACTCGCATCGATCCGGGCAGGCCAGTCCAGTGCCGAGTCGTCGGCGGTGTCGCTGACGTGCTTGACCAGCCGGCACCGGGCGCCGCCGCGAGCGCTGGCGTAGGCGACGGCGAAACCCTCCATGTCCACGAGGTCGGCTCGCCGGGCCAGTACGTCGCGCACCGCGGCATCCGCCACGAACAGGTCGCCGGTCGCGAGCACGGAACCGTCGCCGTCCGGCAGGGCGAGGAGATCGGCCACCTCGTGCCCGAGCGCCCGGATGGCGTCGCCACTGATGTCGTGGTTGAGGACCGTCGACGGCGTGAACAGGCCGCTGTGGTGCTCGTGCAACGCACCGGCGGTGCCGATGTTGACGACGAGCGGTTTGTCGGTTCGCGGGTAGTCGGCGAGTGCGGACGCCACGGCCACGGCGGCGCTCACCTTGCCGATCCCGGTGATCAGGACCTCGAACTCGGCCGGGACGTGCACCGCCTCCGCCTTGGTCGCGCTGACCACCAGAACGTCCGATCTACTCATGCGCGGAACCGTACCCTGCGCTCGTCAGGGGCACTCGCTAGAGTTCTGTCATGGCGAATCTACGTGCGCAGATCCTCGAGGAACTCGGTGCCCGGCCCACCATCGATGCGGCTGACGAGATCCGCAAACGTGTTCAGTTCCTGAAGGACTACCTGCTGTCGACCCCGGCCAAGGGATTCGTCCTGGGTATCAGCGGCGGTCAGGACAGCACCCTCACCGGACGCCTCGCCCAGCTCGCGGCGAGCGAACTGCGTGACGAGGGCCACGACGCCGAGTTCGTCGCCGTGCGGCTGCCCTACGGCACACAGGCGGACGAGTCCGACGCGCAGATCTCGCTCGACTTCATCAAGCCCGACCGGTCGGTGGTCGTCAACGTGAAGCCCGGCGCGGACGCCACCGCGAAGGAGTCGTCCGAGGCACTCCGCGACATCATCGGCGACGGCGGCGAACTCCGCGACTTCGTCCGCGGAAACATCAAGGCCCGCGAACGCATGGTGATCCAGTACTCGATCGCCGGCCAGCTCGGGTATCTCGTCGTCGGCACCGACCATGCCGCGGAGGCGATCACCGGCTTCTTCACCAAGTTCGGCGACGGCGGCGTGGACGTCACCCCGTTGACCGGGTTGTCCAAGCGTCAGGGCGCCGCGCTCCTGCGCGAACTCGGCGCACCCGAGAGCACGTGGAAGAAGGTCCCCACCGCCGATCTCGAGGACGATCGGCCCGCCCTCCCGGACGAGGAAGCGCTGGGAGTCACGTACGCCCAGATCGACGACTACCTCGAAGGCAAGGACGTGCCGGACGCCGTCGCGCAGAAGCTGGAGACGATGTTCCTGAATACCCGCCACAAGCGCACGGTCCCGGTGACCCCGCTCGACACGTGGTGGCGGTGACCCGATGGTCCAGGCGCTCGTCGCGGGCGGTACCGGCACTGCGGGCCGGCAGGTGGTCAAGGAGTTCCTCGCGCGCGGTCACTCCGTCCGGGTCCTGACCCGGCACGGCGGTGCGCCGGGCAGCGAGATCGCCCATTTCCACGGTGATCTCGTGACCGGTGACGGCCTCGCCGAAGCACTCGACGGGGTCGACGTCGTGGTGGACACCACCGACGGCAAGACCCGCGGCACCCGGGCCGTGCTGGAGAAAGGCGCCGAGAACCTCCTCGCCACCGCGGACGGCGCGGGAGTCGGGCGCGCCGTGCTGCTCTCCATCGTCAACGTCGACCGAAGCGAATTCCCGTACTACCAGGCGAAGCGGAAGCAGGAACGGGTCTACGAGAGTGCCGCGATGGAGACGTCGATCGTACGGGCGACCCAGTTCCACGACTTCATTCCCATGATCGCGAAGCCGGCGAGCCGGACCGGGTTGATCCCCGCCTTCTCCAAGACGAGCTTCCAGACCATCGATACCAGGGACGTCGCGACCGCGCTGGTCGACGCCGCCCTGGCCGCCGAACCGGCGCCGGAGGGGCCGATCACGATCGGTGGCCCGGAGGTCCGCACCGCCCGCGATCTGACGGCGGCGTGGAAGAAGGCCACCGGGACGCACGGGTTCGTCGTGACCGTGCCTTTTCCGGGCGCGATGGGCCAGTTCTTTCGGGAGGGATCGAACCTGGTGCCCGACAATCGGTTCGGAACGATCACGTTCGACCGGTGGCTGGCCGACTCCGTGAACGCGGCCCGCTAGCCGCCGGCGAACGGCGGCAGCACGTCCACCTGCGTACCGGCGGTGCGGGTTAGATCGCGTGTCAGCTCGGAGTCCACCAGGAACGCGGAGACCGACAGCACCTGCTGCATCTCGGGTCCGTACTTGGCGAGGAGATGTTCTTTCACCTGGCCGAGGTCGGCGCCGACCGGGAGGTCGAGAGTTTCCTTGGTGCAGCCGGCCGCGTCGGCGGCGGCCGCGAAGTACCGAACGGAAATGCCTGTCACGTCAACCACCGATTGCTCCCATGCTCCGTTGCGGCGGGGCGAAGCCGTCCGCGTTGATTCCGTGGCCTGCCCACTTGTTCCACATCGCGCCGCGCCACAACTGCGCCAGCTCCTCGTCGCCCGCACCCGACCGCAGGGCCGCCCGCAGGTCGATCTCCTGATCGCTGAACAGGCACGACCGTACCGTTCCCTCGGCTGTGAGGCGGGTGCGGTCGCAGTCGGAGCAGAACGAGCGAGTGACGGACGCGATGATCCCGACCGTGGCCGGTCCGCCGTCGACGAGCCACTCCTCGGCGGGCGCCGACGGATCTTCCCTCCCGTGTTCGGTGAGGGTGAACCGCTCGCCGAGGACGGCCAGTAACCGGTCGGCGGCGACCATGTTCTCGCGTGCCCACTCGTGATCGGCGTCGAGCGGCATCTCCTCGATGAACCGCAGTGCGACGCCCTCGCTCAGGCACCACTCCAGGAGATCGGCCGCTCCACTGAGCGTTTCGGGCATCAGCACCGCATTGATCTTCAGCGGCGCCAGTCCGGCTCGGGCGGCGGCGCGGATACCGGCGATCACCGACGGCAGCCGGTCGCGCCGCGTCAGTCTCGCGAAGTGCTCACGATCGACCGAGTCGAGGGAGACGTTGACCCGCGTCAGTCCGGCGCGCGCGAGCCCGGCCGCGCGGTGCTCGAGACCTACCGCGTTGGTGGTCATCGCGAGCGGGATCCCCGGCGCGCGCTCGGCGCACCCGGCGATCATCTGCTCGAGATCCACGCGCATCAGCGGCTCGCCCCCGGTGAACCGCACCTCGCGCACACCGAGGCGGTGGACGGCGATGTCGACGAGCCGGACGATCTCATCCGCGGTGAGGAGGTTCTCCGCCGGGATGGCGGGCAGGCCTTCCTCGGGCATGCAGTACGTGCAGCGCAGCGAACACTTCTCGGTGATGGACACCCGCAGGTCACGCGCGACCCGGCCGAACCGGTCGACCAGCTGGTCGACGTCGGGCCTGCCCGCGAGCGAGACCGACGACCGGACGGTCGGGATGCCCATCGCCACCGCCGTCATCGAGTTGCCTTTCGCTGCATCTGTCCAGTATGCCGCGAGGGGGTGACCGTTGTCCGGCGCGGTGCCCTCGTCGCCCTGTTGGAGGGATGCCTAGGATTGGTGACCATGGCCGGAGGAACATCGTGACCGCACGCTCTGTGGAGCAGCACACCCAGCACGTCGCCGAACTCCTCGCGACGCTCCATGAGCGCCCGGCCGAGGAGATTCCGCTCGGCGAGGCACTCGGGCGCGCCCTCGCCGCCGACGTCCACTCCCCCGTCGACCTGCCGTTGTTCCGGAATTCGCAGATGGACGGGTACGCGGTCGACGCCGAATCCGTCGCGTCGGTGCCTGCTGTGCTGCCGGTGCTGGGCGTGATCGCCGCGGGACCGGCCGGCACCACCACCCACACTCCCGGGACCGCCTACCGGATCATGACCGGTGCGCCGATCCCCGACGGTGCCGACGCCGTCGTCCCGGTGGAGGACACGGAGGCCGCGGACGGACAGGTCCGCATCGAACGCTCACGCGCCGCGGGCGAATTCGTGCGCGAGCGCGGCAGCGACGTCCGGGAGGGCACGCTCCTGCTGCCCGCAGGCAGTGTTCTCGCCGCCCGGCACATCGCCGTCCTTGCCGCCGTCGGGCTGCAGCGCGTCCCGGTGCGTCCGCGTCCCCGCGTCGCCGTGATCACCACGGGGGCCGAACTGGTGGACGCCGGGACCACGCTGCACCCCGGAGAGATCTACGACTCCAACGGCATCGCCCTCGCGTCGAGCGCCAGGGCCAACGGCGCCGAGGTCGTCTCGATCACCCGCAGCGGCGACGACCCGGCCGAGTTCCGGACCCTGCTCGCGGAGGCGACCACCACCGCCGATCTCGTCCTCACCTCCGGCGGGGTGTCGATGGGCGACTTCGAGGTGGTCAAGGAGACGCTCTCCCCGCTCGGCGCACAGTTCGGTCACGTCGCGATGCAACCGGGCGGCCCGCAGGGCACCGCCGTCGTGGACGGCACGCCCGTCCTCAACTTTCCCGGGAACCCGGTGAGCACGCTCGTCTCGTTCGAGGTGTTCGCGCGTCCCGAGATCCGGCGCGCGGCCGGGCTCCCCGTGACGGAACCCGAGGAGCTGCCGCTCGCCGCGGCCGTCACCTCCATTCCCGGCAAGCGGCAGTTCCTCCGCGCACGCCGCACCGACGCCGGAGTCGAACTCGTGTCCGGCCCCGGTTCCCATCTCGTCGCCGCGATGGCATGGGCGGACGTCCTCGTCGACGTTCCCGCCGATGTCACCGCGCTCGACGCCGGCCAACTCGTGAAGGTGATACCCCTATGAGCGACCTGACGCACCTCGACAGTGAGGGCCGCGCCCGCATGGTCGACGTGAGCGCGAAAGCGGACACGACCCGAATCGCGGTGGCCGCCGGGCAATTGGTCACCACACCTGCGGTGATCGAGCTGGTCCGGGCCGACGATCTGCCCAAGGCGGACGTTCTCGCGACGGCCAGGATCGCCGGGATCTCGGGGGCGAAGAAGACGTCCGAGCTGATCCCGCTGTGCCATCAGCTCGCGCTGTCGTCGGTGAAGCTGGAGTTCGGTTTCACCGACGATGCCATCACGATCGAGGCCACGGCGAAGACGAAGGGCCCGACGGGTGTCGAGATGGAGGCCCTCACCGCCGTGGCGGTGGCCGGATTGACGTTGCACGACATGGTGAAAGCCGTCGACCCTGCCGCGACACTGGACGGTGTCCGGTTGCTCACCAAGGACGGCGGCAAACGCGGACACTGGACGCGTGAGCAGCAGAGCACCGGAACCCCCACGGTGACGCCGCGATCCGCGGCCGTTCTGGTCGCCTCGACCGGCGCCGCGAAGGGCACTCGGGAAGACACGACCGGCCCGGTGATCGCCGCGTGGCTCGAGGACCGTGGCTTCACCACCCGGGGTCCGCTGGTCTACGCGGACGCCGACATCGCGGCCGGCCTCGCCGACGCACTGTCCGGCAATCCGGCGCTGATCATCAGCACCGGTGGCACCGGCGTCTCCCCCACGGATGCGACCCCGGAGGCCACCCGTGCGGTGCTCGACCGCGAACTGACCGGTGTGGCCGACGCCATCCGTAATCGCGGGACGGAGGTCACCCCACACGCCTCGCTGAGCCGCGGACTCGCGGGTGTGGCGAACGGCACAGTCGTGGTGAATCTCCCCGGTTCGCCGGGCGGCGTCAAGGACGGATTGTCCGTCCTCGACCCCATCGTCGACCATCTCCTCGCTCAGGTCGCCGGCGGAGGTGCGCACGATGCCTGACATCCTCGCCCAGATCTCGGATCAACCCCTCGATCCCGCCGTCGTCGACGCCGCCGTGGCCGGGCCCGAGCACGGCGCCGTCGTGGTGTTCACCGGAGTCGTGCGCAATCACGATGGCGGACAATCCGTTTCGGACCTCGAATACCAGTCGCACCCGGACGCCGAACGCTTCCTCCGTACCGTCTGCGAGGAGGTCGCGGCGTCCACCGGACTGCCCGTGGCGGCCATCCACCGGGTCGGATCCCTCACCGTCGGCGACCTCGCGGTGGTCGCCGCGGTCGCCGCACCACACCGCGCCGAGGCGTTCGCCGCGTGCGCCGAACTGGTGGAGCGCATCAAGCATGAGGTACCGATCTGGAAGCGGCAGAAATTCGCCGACGGGGCCTCGGAATGGGTCGGTTTGTGACTCCTCGGTCGGACCGTTCGGCTGCCACCGGGTAGAGTGGCGATCACTAGGTGACCACGACGGTCATCCAGCGTCGTAGAACGCATTCAGTTCGGTCACCCGAATCCTGTTGGATGTGCACCACCGCATCCGCTCTTCTTACGGCGAAGAAGCTTGCCGACCGGCAACGCCGCCAACCTGTGCTCGAGCTCCGACGGAGACCTTCCGTATCGGCCCTCCGGGCACAACCCTGTGCCCGAAAGGCCTGACCACTTGTCTGATACACATACTCCCGACACGACGTTCGCCGCGCTCGGTGTCCGTGAACCACTGGTGAAAGCACTCTCCGACAAGGGGATCACCTCCCCGTTCCCCATCCAGGTCGACACCCTCCCCGACACGCTGTCGGGCCGCGACGTGCTCGGCCGGGGCAAGACGGGCAGCGGTAAGACGCTGGCCTTCTCCATCCCGATGGTGTCCCGCCTCGCGGGTGAACTGTCGGGCGGAAAGCGTCGCCCGGGCCGCCCGGTGGGCCTGATCCTGGCCCCCACCCGCGAGCTCGCCACGCAGATCACCGCAACCCTCGAGCCCCTCGCAGCCGCCTACGACCTGCGGGTCACCACGATCTTCGGTGGTGTCTCCCAGAACCGTCAGGTGAGCGCTCTCAAGGCCGGCGTCGACATCGTCGTCGCGTGCCCCGGACGGCTCGAAGACCTGATGAAGCAGAAGTTCGTGAGCCTCGACGCCGTCGAGATCACCGTGCTCGACGAGGCCGATCACATGGCCGACCTCGGCTTCCTGCCTGTCGTCACCCGCATCCTCACCGCGACTCCCCAGCAGGGGCAGCGGCTGCTGTTCTCCGCCACCCTGGACAACGGCGTCGACAAGCTGGTGAAGCGGTTCCTGAAGAACGAGGTCCTGCACTCGGTCGACGAGGCGAACTCGCCTGTCGCGGCCATGACGCACCACGTGTTCGACGTGGACGGCGTCGAAGCCAAGCGCAAGCTGGTCGAGCGACTGGCGTCCGGAACCGGACGCCGGATCCTGTTCATGCGCACCAAGCACCAGGCCCGCAAGCTGGCCCGTCAGCTCACCGAGGCGGGAATCCCCTCGGTCGACCTGCACGGCAACTTGTCGCAGGCGGCCCGTGACCGCAACCTCGCGTCGTTCTCCGCCGGTGAGGCACGCGTGCTGGTGGCCACCGACGTCGCCGCGCGCGGCGTCCACGTCGACGACGTGCAGTTGGTCGTCCACGTCGATCCGCCCGCCGAGCACAAGGCGTACCTGCACCGTTCCGGTCGCACCGCACGCGCGGGCAGCGCAGGCGACGTCGTGACGGTCGTGCTGCCCGAGCAGCGCAAGGACCTCGCCGTGCTCATGCGCAAGGCCGCGATCAAGGTGACCCCCGTCCGCAGCACCGCGGATTCCGCACACGTGCTCGACCTCGTCGGCGACATCGCACCGCACGTCGCCCCCGCCCCCAAGGCGGCACCGGCGTCGAACGGCGGCGGACGCAATCAGCGACCGGGCGGCGCCCAGGGTGGACGCGGCCAGGGCGGTCGCGCACACGGTCAGGGCGGCGGCGCACGTCGCTCCCGCTCGGGTGCGGCCGGACGCCCGCGTGCCGCTGCGTCCACGGGCGGCGGCACCCGGACGGCGTCCGCCGGTGGCTCACGCCGCCGTCAGGGCTAGAACTTCTCGAGGTGGACGGCGTCGGCCAGTGGCCGGCGCCCCCGCCACCCGAAGCGCTCGAGGTCCGGCACCTGCTGGAACTCGGCAACCTTCCCCACGCACAGCCAGGCGATGGGACGCACCGGGTCGGGGATTCCCAGCAGCTCGGTGAGATAGGGCTCGTCGTAGAACGACACCCAGCCGACGCCGACGTTCTCGGCGGCCGCGGCGAGCCACAGATTCTGGATCGCGAGCACCGCGGAGAACAGACCGGTGTCGTCGACCGTGTGCCTGCCGAGGATGTGTTCGCCGCCGCGGCTCCGGTCGTAGGTGACGACGATGCCCATGCCGCTCTCGCAGATCCCTTCGATCTTGATGGGATCGAACGTCTTCTTCCGGTCTTCGGGCAGCGAGTCCGCGAAACGTCGCCGCGCGCCCGCCACGTGGTCGGCGAACGTGGTCAGTGTCTCGGTGTCGCGCACGACGACGAAATCCCACGGCTGCGTGTTGCCGACGCTGGGGGCGCAGTGCGCCGCGCCCAGGATGCGGTCGAGCACGTCGGCCGCGATCGGCTCCCCGGTGAACTCGGCCCGCACGTCGCGGCGACGACGGATCGCGTCGTACACGGACAGCGCTGGCTCGGGATTCGTTTCAGGACTACACGCAGACTCGGTCACGCGGTCACGGTATAGCGGTGCACGCCCAGCATCGCGCCGGGGTCCGCCTCTTCTCCCTCCGCCACGACACAGTCCGCGAGCCGGGTCCGCACCTGCTCGGCCTCGATGTCGGCGCCGATGAGCACCAGCTGGGTCGCCCGCTCCTCGCCGGCTTCCCACCGCGTCGACGTGAATCTGATGTGCGGACCGACCGTCTGCACCTCGAACTTCCGCGACTGCCCGGGCACCGCGAAGTGCACGAATCCCTTGATCCGGTAGATCCCGACCGGCCGCTTCTCGAGGAACTCGACGAGCCGCCGCGGATCGATCGGGTCGTCCGAGGCGAAATCGACTGCCTCGTAGGACGAGTGCAGGTGATCGTGGTCTTCGCAGTGGTCGTGCTGGTCCAGCAGGAGCTGGTCGAGGGTGAGTTGCTCCCCCGCCGCCGGTTCACGCCCGGGTTCCCGGTCGAACAACAGGGTGGGCTCGATCCGGCCGTGGTCGGTGGTCAGGACGGGCGCGCGGTCGTTGTAGTCGCGGACCATCGCCTGCACGGCGGCGCGTCGGCCGTCGTCGATGCGGTCCGTCTTGTTCAGGATCACGAGGTCGGCGAGTGTGACGTGCTTGCCGAGGTCCGGGTGCTGCGCCGACATGTCCTCGAACTGCTCACCGTCGACCATCACGACGAGACCGCCGTACACGACGTGCGGGTTGGTGCTACCGAGAACGAGTCGAATCATGTTGCGCGGCTCGGCGAGTCCGCTCGCCTCGACGATGATCACGTCGATCTGCGACGTGGGATGGGCCAGGCGGTCCAGCATCTCGTCCATGTCGCTGACGTCGACGGCGCAGCACATGCAGCCGTTGCTCAGCGACACCATGGAATCGACCTGACCGGCCACCATCATCGAATCGATGTTCACGGCACCGAAGTCGTTGACGATGACGCCGACCCGGACCCCGCGGTTGTTGCGCAGCACGTGGTTGAGCAGAGTGGTCTTTCCCGAACCGAGGAATCCGGCGACGATGACGACGGGAATCCGCTTCTTCGCCAACGCTGCGACCTCCGTGGGACCTCGACGATCTACCGGGCGCCCATCCTAACGCCCCGCCCCCGCGGAGAGGATCGCCGCGTCGACGTCGGCAGCGGGCGCCATCGGCAGCCCGTGATGTGTGGCTCCGGGAATCGTCGTGACCGTGGCCGACGGGAGCAACCGGCGAACGTTCGCCGCCACCCTGCCCGGATCGTGCGCCCGGCTCTCTCCTGCCAGCACCACCGCCGTGTGGGCGGTCAGCCTCGCCAGCGCGTCCGGCTTCGGGCGTGGCGGCACCACGAGCGTGGTGCGGCCGAAGGCGGCCGTCCCGAGCGCGGTGACACGAAGCCACCGGGGGTCGACTCCGGCGCCTGCCGTCTCCCAGTCGATCAGGCTCCGCTGCCGCTTCTGTGTCGGCCTGATCAGCACCGGCACCGCGCGGAGCAGGTATTTCGGACTCATGCCCGCAAAGCAGGACGTCGGGTCGAGCAGCACCAGGCTCTCGACGCGACGGGAACCGTGCAGCGCGTAGGCGAGGGCGATCATGGCGCCGTACGAATGACCGACCACCGCGGACGCGTTCACTCCGAGGTGGTCGAGCACCGCATCCAGCCACTCGAACAGATTCAGGGCCGTGCGCAGCGGCAGCGGTGCACCGTCGTTCACGCTGCGCCCCACGTCGCCCATGACGTCCACCGCGAGCACCCGGTGACTGCGGGCGAGCGCCGCGACATTCGCGATCCACACGGTCGACGTCGCCCCGCCTCCCGGCAGCAGGACAAGCGGCGCCCCCGACTCGGGTCCGCACGCGTTCACCCGGGTGGACCCGAACGGTGTCGGGACGTCGACGGGGGTGACGTTCACCGGCCAGTCGTCCAGCAGCGCGTCGTAGGCGGCGAAGAAGTCGTCGACTGCCGACATCAGCCCTCCTCCAATTATCTCGACTATCGAGATACTAGACAATCGAACGAAAAGGCGCAGTAGATTGCAGGGCGTGAACCCGGACGAAGGCGCACGGACCGTGCACCGGCTGCGTGCACTCGCAGTCGAGCTGAACCTGCTCGGTGCCGAATTCGCGCAACTACACGGACTGCACACCACCGATCTGCGCGCCCTGATCTGCATCCTCGACGCCGACCGCGCGGGACTCGCCGCCACTCCCGGATGGCTCGGAGGTCAGCTTGGCATCAACTCCGCCTCGGTCACCGCCCTCCTCGACCGCATGGAGAAAGCCGGCCTGATCCGGCGCGACCGGGACGCCGACGACCGTCGCAGGTCGCTGCTCGCCGTGACACCCCGCGCCGTCGATCTCGGTCAGACGTTCTTCGGACCGCTCATCGACCGGACGGCCGCCGTCCTCGACGACTTCGACGTTGTCGAAAGAGCCACCATTTCACGGTTTCTCGACGGCGTGAACCGAGCGGTCGCCGTCGAACGCCGGGCCGGCGCTCAGCGCACGGACGGCGACGAGTCGAGGTCGCGGACACGACGCGCGGGCGACCCGGCGTAGAGCCCGTTCGGCTCGCAGTCGCGGGTGACCACCGTGCCCGCCCCGATGACACATCCGTCCCCCACCGTCACTCCGGGGAGGATGATCGCGCCTGCGCCGATCCAGCATCCGTCGCCGATCACGATCGGACGGTCGACCACCCGCCCGCCCCGGCCGGAGCTCGGACCGATCTCGTGCGTGCTCGTGATGAATTGGGCCCGGTGCCCGACAGCGACCTGCCTGCCGAGCGTGATGGGCGCGGTGCCGTCGAACAGCACTCCGCGGTTGACGAACGTCCCCAGCCCCATCGTGACGTCCTTGCTGCCGAAGTGGCAGCCTGAATAGATGCCGGCTCCCCACACTTTCGCGCCTGCCGCCATCAGCAGGAGAACCCGCAGCCACACGGGGACGAACGCGGAGGCCTGGACGATGGTGACGAACCGCATCCCGTCACCCTATCCCCACGGATCAGGTTCGCTATCGGACGTTGCTCGTCGTTAACTGCGACACCGCCCGAAGATCCGAGGCGCGGCGTACGATGTGGGCGCCATCGAAGATGCCCGAGGGGGGACAGTGAGACAACTGGATAGCGACGGATTCGCTGCACTGATGGAGTCCATCCCCCACGCGATCAGCGTTCACGACCGGGAACGAAACCTCGTGTTCAGCAACCCCGCCTGCGCGGCCCTGATCGGCTACGACACCGAAGAATTCGCAGACCTCGAACACGAGCATCTGTTCCACCCCGACGACGCCGAACTGTGGGGCACCATGCTCGCACGGGTCTTGGGCACGGAAAGCACCAGCGCGACAGCATATCTGCGAATCCGCCACCGGGAAGGCCACTGGATCTGGGTGCGCGTCGCGGCGTCCACATTCATGGCAGGCACCGAGAGGTTGGTCGCACTCGTGCTCCAGGACGAATCCGACACGATCTGGGGCAACCCCACGGCCGCGAGGCAACCGATCCGATAACCGCCCGCTCACCGACCGTCGCCGGACGCCGCGCCACTGCACGGCGGAGTCCGGACGGTCGCGCCGCATCGCCGGCAGAAATGGGTGCGGTGCCCGCCGTTGTTCGGCGTCGCGCACCCGCACACCTCCCACCCCACCAGGCACGTGTTGGCGGCCAGCGTGTGCCCGTTCGGACAGCGCCCCGGCGCGGTTTCGGTTCTGGCGGCCACACGTCGAATCTACCCGGTTATCGAACGTATGTGCGAGTTCGACCCTGAGTGCCGTCGCTGCGCTGGTCGGTCACATGTAGTTGCCCGGCGAACCGTCCTCCTGCCCGTCCTCCCGCTCCACCAGGAACCAGCTTCCAGGGGCGTAGATCAACTCCCGGGCGGCACGGACGATGACGAGCGCCCCGGACTCGTGAACGCTATAGCTGTCGTCGTCGCCGAAGTCGGTGACGGCGAACTCCGCCAATTGGTCGAATGATCGATGCGTCACAGTGAATGTCATGACGCCAGTGTCCCACCGGGACAAGGGGGATGAATGAGGAAAGCCTCCCACCCGCATTGTCTGCGGATGAGAGGCTTCTCTCGAAAGTGGAGCTAAGGGGACTCGAACCCCTGACCCCCACACTGCCAGTGTGGTGCGCTACCAGCTGCGCCATAGCCCCGTATTCGGTTGTTCTCCGCACTCGGAATGACTTCCTCCGTGCTCGAAGAAAGTTACACCATTGCCGACCTGGCCAACAAATCGCCTGGTCAGAGGCGCTTCGCGCCCGTGCGTGGTTAAGGAGTCCAGACACTCGTCAACCGCGCACGGGCGGCGGAGCCGCCTACAGCTGCGACACCCAGTTCTCATTGGAGAGTGCATCGATCACGGTGCCGTCCTTGACCACGGCAGGGGTGCCGGTAGCGCCGCTCGCGGCGAGGGCCTGACGGCCCGCCTCGGCGTGCGCACGGGCCTGCTCGACCTTCGCACCGGTGGTGATGCACTGGACGGCCTCGTCGGAGGCTCCGGCGTCGCCGGCGATCTGCGCCAGCTCCTCGTTGGTGTGATCGGAACTGCCGTTCTCCTTCGGCTGGTTCGACGGGGAGAACAGCGCGGCGTGGAACGCCGAATACGCCACGGCGTCACCGGTTTCTGCGACGCACTCGGATGCCGCGACGGCCCGGGTGGAGTAGTCACCGCTGGCCGACAGCTGGTCGAGGAAGTTCAGGACGTGATACCGGACGGCCACCTTGCCGTCGTCGATGGCCTGCGCGAGTTCCTGGCCGTTCTTGTTCTCGAGCTCGGCGCAGTACGGGCACATGGGATCTTCGAACAGGTCGACCGTGGTGGCCGCGTCGGGGCGGCCGAGAAGTACGACACCGTCGTCCTGCAGCGCCACCTGGACCTCGGAGTTCTGGACCCCGCCGTAACCGTCGTTGCGCGGCTTGCTGCGGTTGCTCTGCCAGATCACACCACCGATGACCAGTACGGCGATGACCAGTACCGCGAGCCCACCGAGAATGTAGGTGGACCGGCTGGACTCCGGCTGCGGGTTGTACTTGTTCTTCGAGCTCACGTGGATGCAGTCCTTCGACGTCGGATCGATTTACCGAATGCTTACTCTGCCACCGTCTGCTGAGGGGTCACTGAGAAAGTGGCGCGGGAGCCGAGCCCCAGCGCGAACGGGGAACGGGGGAACACGATCAGCCACACGGCCAGTGCGAGGAAGCCCACATCCCGGAGGATCTCCTTGGTGTAGTCCCAGCCGTTCACGTCGGCCGCACCGCCGCCGCCGAAGCATCCGCAGTCGATGGACAGCCCGCGGGCCCACACCGAGACGATCACAGCGATGAGCACGAGCAGGAGCGCGGCGGACACCGCGGCAGTGGCGCGGACGGCGAGCCCGATCAGCAGGAGCAGCCCGAGCGCGATCTCGAAGAACGGCAACGTGTTGGCGACGGGCCGGACGAGGTCCTCGGGAAGCAGCTGGTAGGCGCGGACCGCGATGATCGTCTGGGCGGGGTCGGCGACTTTGAGTGCGCCGGAAACCAGCCAGACGGCGGCGAGAGACAGCCGGGCGAGAAGGGAGACGACCTTGATCCACACTCGAACGAGCGTACCGAAGGCGCCGGTCAGACTGCCTCGACCGACACCTTGGGCGCCGGCTTGTTCGGCACGAGCAGCCAGCCCACTGCGGCGAGGAGCATGACCCCGCCGGTGACGCCGAATGCGACCGCGTAGGACAGGTGCTGGGCGAGCAGACCCGCTCCGACCGGTCCGAGGACTCCGCCGACGTCGGCGACCATCTGGAAGGTCGCCAGCACGGGACCACCCCGGGACTTCGCGCCCACGACGTCGGCGACCGCGGCTTGCTGCGCGGGACTCATCACTCCGGAACCGATGCCCGCGATACCGGACAGCACCAGGAAAACCAGCAGGTTCTCGCTGAGTCCCATCCCGACGGTGCTGGCGCCACACACCAGCAGTCCGAGCAGGACGAACAGCTTCCGGCCGTAGACGTCGGACAACCGCCCGGACACGATGAGGACGAGTGCATTGCCGACGGCGAAGACGGTGAGGGCGATGCCGGCGAGGGCGGCGTCGCGGTGCAGCGCCTCGACGACGAACAGCGGGACCATCGCGACCCGCACGCCGAAGATCACCCCGCCGAACGCGAAATTGGAGCCGAGCGCGGCGCGGTAGACGGGCTGCCCGAGCGCCCCCCGGAGCGTCATGGCAGCTCCGGCGGCGGTGGCGTCGGGCGCCGTCAGGTGCGAACCGCGCAGGCTCACGAAGACGACCGCGGCCGCGATGACGAGGGCGATCGCGTAGATGACGAACGGAACCCGCAGTCCGAATCCGACGAGCAGCCCGCCGACGAGGGGTCCGGAGATCGATCCCATCAGGAAGCTCGTCGCATAGAGCCCGGACACTCGGCCGCGGCTGTCCACCGGTGCGATGCGGATCACCAGGCCCATCGCCGACACCGTGAACATCGTCGAGCCGATGCCCCCGAGTGCGCGGAAGACGAGTAACTGCCAGTAGTCCCCCGCGACCGCGCAGGCGGCGGTCGAGGCGGCGACGATCAGGAGACCGGTGATGTAGACCGGCCGCTCCCCCAGTTTCTGCACGAGCCGGCCGCTGACCGGGGCGAAGACCAGGCGCATGAACGCGAACGACGAGATCACGACGGTGGCCGCCGTCACGCTCACGTCGAAACTGCGGGCGAACTGCGGGAGGGCGGGTGCGACGATCCCGAATCCGAGTGCGATGACGAAGCTGGCCGAGACCAGCACCCAGATTTCCGATGGGAGCCGCGGGCTGCGCCCGGCGGGCAGCCCGGCTGCGCGAGTGTTCATAGTTGAATCCGATGGTAGGTGCCCCCGCTTCGGCGGCGGCACCTACCCCGGCCGAACACCTACCTCAGGACGTCGGCCACCAGTTCCTTGGCCGCCGCCTGCACCTCCGCGAGATGATCCGGGCCCTTGAAGGATTCGGCGTAGATCTTGTAGACGTCCTCGGTGCCCGACGGCCGCGCCGCGAACCACGCCGACTCGGTGGTGACCTTCAGGCCGCCGAGGGCCGCGCCGTTACCCGGGGCACTCGTCAGCGTCGCGGTGATCGGCTCCCCCGCCAGTTCGGTGGCCGACACCTGTTCGGGCGACAGTTTCGCCAGTACCGCCTTCTGCTCGCGGGTGGCGGGGGCATCGATGCGGGCGTAGGCGGGGCTGCCGAACTGCTCTGCCAGTTCCCGATACCGGACCGACGGTGTCTTGCCGGTCACCGCCGTCATCTCCGAAGCGAGCAGGGCCAGGATGATCCCGTCCTTGTCGGTGGTCCACACCCCGCCGTCGTGACGCAGGAACGACGCACCCGCGCTCTCCTCGCCACCGAAGCCGAGCGAGCCCTCGAGAAGTCCGGGGACGAACCACTTGAAACCCACCGGCACCTCCAGCAGTTCGCGGCCGAGGCTCCCGACCACCCGGTCGATCATCGACGAACTGACGAGCGTCTTGCCCACCTTCACCGTCGAACCCCACCCCCTGCGGTGCGAGAACAGGTAGTCGATGGCCACCGCGAGGTAGTGATTGGGATTCATCAGTCCCCCATCGGGAGTGACGATCCCGTGCCGGTCCGCGTCGGCGTCGTTTCCGGTGGAGATGTCGAACCGGTCCCGGGCTCCGATCAGCGACGCCATGGCGTCCGGCGACGAGCAGTCCATGCGGATCTTGCCGTCGGTGTCGAGGGTCATGAACCGCCACGTGGCATCGACGAGCGGATTGACGACCTCGAGATCGAGTCGATGGGTGTCGGCGATCGCACCCCAGTAGTCGACGCTCGCTCCGCCCAGCGGGTCGGCGCCGATCCGCACTCCGGCGGTCCGGATGGCGTCGAGATCGAGGACGCTCGGCAGGTCGTCGATGTAGAAGCGGAGGAAGTCGTACCGCTCGGCCCGCTGGATCGCCCGGTCCGCGGACGTTCTCCGCACCCCCGAGAGGTCCCGGCGGAGTAACTCGTTGGCACGATCGGCGATGATCGTCGTCGCCTCGGAGCCGGCGGGGCCTCCGTGCGGCGGGTTGTACTTGAAGCCGCCGTCGCGGGGCGGGTTGTGCGACGGCGTCACGACGATGCCGTCGGCCTGCGACTCCGGGCCGCTGCGGTTGTAGCGGAGAATCGCGTGACTGACCGCGGGGGTCGGGGTGTACCGGTTCCGCGAATCGATCAGCACCGTCACGTCGTTCGCGGCCAGCACTTCGAGAGCCGACGTCCACGCCGGCTCCGACAGGGCGTGGGTGTCGCGCCCGACGAACAGCGGTCCGTCGATGCCCTGGGACGCCCGGTACTCGACGATGGCCTGGGTTGTGGCCAGGATGTGTGCCTCGTTGAATGCGTTGTCCAGGCTCGACCCCCGGTGCCCCGATGTCCCGAACACCACCTGCTGCAAGGGATTCTCGGGGTCGGGCACCCCGCTGTAGTACGCGGTCACCAGGTGCGCGATGTCTACGAGATCCTCCGGCAGTGCCACCTGACCCGCTCTGTCGTGCGCCACGAGACCTCCTGCAAACTCATCGGGATCGAACTCGACTACCCACCCATCCTGCACCCTCGCACCGGAGTCTGCCCTCAAGACGTCAATCGGAATCCCAGCCAGGCGGCGGCCAGTCCGGCCGCCACACTCGCGACCACGTAGACGACGGACGGGAGCGCCCGCCGGATCCGCAGCAGTCCCACCGATTCCACCGCGAACGTCGAGTACGTGGTCAGTCCGCCGCAGAAACCCGTGCCCAGCAAGGCGAACGTCTGCACGGACATCGACGCCCCCGACAGCAGTCCGAGGATCAGGCACCCGGCGACGTTCACCAGGAAGGTGGCCACCGGAAAGCTGCGGTACGAGTCGACGTACCGGCCGGTGAGGTACCGCGTCGTCGCACCGAGCGCGCCGCCCAGGGCGACGAGGAGGACGGTCATGCCGCCGCCGCCTGTCGCGCCAGCCGGTGCCGGTGACCGACGAGCATCCCGAGTCGCGCCGCGAGCAGAGCCGGTATCAGGGTCGCCACCACGTAGAGCGTCGCGGTGACGGCGTCCTCCCGCACCGCGTCGACGGCGAACGTCGAGAACGTGGTGAAACCGCCGAGGACCCCGACTCCCAGGAACAGTCGCCACAACCGGTCCGGTCCGACCGTCTCGGCGAGGTACCCGAGCATCAGTGATCCGACCACGTTGATCAGCAGGACGGTCCAGATGCCCGGCCACAGTTCGGCCAGCAGGAATCTCGCGGACGCACCGAGTGCACCACCCAGGGCGACCACGGCCACCGGTTTCGTCAGGGACACGGCACACATCGTGTCACGGCTGAGGGGCGGGCGTTCGAACTCCGCAGGGCACAAAAAAATCCGGGCCGGACACCTGGTGGTGTCCGGCCCGGACTCGGTGGAGCTGCCGGGAATTGAACCCGGGTCCTCCGCAGCAAAGCTAGGGCTTCTCCGTGTGCAGTTTGCTATGTCTCTACTTGGATCTCCCAGTCTCGCAAACAAGCCAGGATGACGATCCCAGTCGCTGTTGGTTGTCCCATTCGACTCCGCGACCGAGTCGAACGGTAAAGCCCTCTAGCTGATGCCAGTACCCGGGCCGAGGGCGAACCCGGACTGACAGACACGCAGTCGCTACTTAGGCAGCGAGTGCGTAGTCGCGCTGATTGGAATCGGCGCTTATATGTTTGCAGCGACGCTTACGGTGGTCTCTTGCCTGCACCGACACGCTTCCCCTACCTCAACGTACGCAGTCGAAACCGTTCAGCCCCGTACGTGCCCCACGAGTCTCGCGGGGCCACTCAGTGTAACGCGAACCCGGTCCGGATTCATCCCGGTTTTCCTCCCGAGTGTCGGCGGCCGTATTTCAGCTGGCCACGGCGATCATTCCGACGGCCGCGAGGGCGAGGAGCATCCCCGCCTGCTGCATTCTGCTCACCCGTTCACCGAGCATCACCATCGCCAGCAGCACGGTGGCGGCGGGGTACAGCGATCCGATCACGCTGACGAGCGACAGCAGACCGCCCTGGAACGCGTACATCATCGCCGCGTTGGCCAGGACGTCGAGGAAACTCACGTACACGGCGAGCTTGAGGGGTTCGCCGTGCGGCAGCACGAAGTGGCCGGCGGACAATGCGACGAGCCACACCACCGCGGTCGCCGCGGCACGGGACACGGCGAGCGCCCACATCCCGCCGTCGTCACCGATCTGGTGCAGCGAGACGAAGGAGAGCGCGAACGCGATGCCGGATCCGACGGTGAGCAGCGCCACGGTGCGGGTGAAGCGCAGCACCCTGCCTCCGGCGACCTCCCCCGCGGTCTCGTCGGGAGATTCCCTGCTGACGAGGACGACGGCAACGAGGGCCACGGCGATCCCGATGTACGCGATGGGCCCGGGTCGCTCGCCGAACGCGAGCCCGATCAGTACCGGAATGCCCGCGACCAGCACGGCCGTCAGCGGCGACACCACCGACATCGGTCCCGAGGCCAGCGCGAGGTAGAACCACCAGACCGCCACGCCACCGGCCACTCCCGCCAGGGCGCCCCAGACGAGGGAGGACGAGGTGAGGGTGCCCCCGGCGAACGGGGCGATCACGAGCACGATCAGCAGCGACAGCGGGTACGACACGATGACGACGCGTAGAGCCGCGACCCTGCGGGACGCGACTCCACCGATGAAATCGCTCACGCCGTAACCGATCGCGGCCACGAGCGCGAGCAGGATGGACGTCAGCGCATGCCCTTGACTCGGCGGCCGAGTTCGCGGGTCACCTCGCGCTCGGCGGTCCGCCTGGCCAGATCCTGGCGCTTGTCGTAGTCCTGCTTACCCTTCGCGAGCGCGAGCTCCACCTTGACCTTGCCGTCGGAGAAGTACATGGACAGGGGAACCAGAGTCTGGTTTCCCTCCCGCGTCTTGCCGACGAGGTGTTCGATCTCCCGCTTGTGCAGCAGCAACTTCCGGGTACGGCGCGGCGCGTGGTTGGTCCACGTGCCCTGCGTGTATTCGGGAATGTGCAGTGAGCGCAACCAGACCTCACCGTCGTCGACGGTGGCGAACGCGTCTACCAGCGACGCCTTGCCCTCGCGCAGACTCTTCACCTCGGTACCGACGAGGGCGATCCCCGCCTCGTACACGTCGAGGATGGTGTAGTTGTGACGCGCCTTGCGATTGGTCGCAATGACCTTGCGGCCCTTTTCCTTCACGTTCCGGGCCTTTCAGTCCGCGATGTCCGAGGTGAACAGTTCGTACCCTCCAGCATAGGAGAAGAGGCAAGCCGAATTATTCGCGGACGTACAAGCGCAGGGTCACGTACGCGGTGACCGCCGCCATTCCGACGCCCACGAGGATCAGCACCGGTGAGACGAACAGCACGTCACTGTTGGAGATCCGGGCCACGATGTTGGCCTCGTAGACGTCCGCGAGCACGTCGTCGATGAACATGTTCTTCGCGGTGAACAGGCCGACGATGGCGAGGACGGCACCCACCAGCGCGGCGACCACCGCCTCGAGGAGGAACGGCAACTGCGTGTACCAGCGGGTGGCTCCGACCAGCCTCATGATGCCGACCTCGGTGCGCCGGGTGAATGCCGCGATCTGAACCATGTTCGCGATCAGCAGGATTGCCGCCACGGCCTGCACGATCGCGATCGCGAACGCCGCGTTGCGCACGCCGTTGAGGACGCTGAACAGCCGCTCCACCAGCTCGCGCTGGTTGAGGACGCTCTCGACTCCCGGGCGGGTGCCGAACTTCTCGTTGATCACGCCGAAGCGCTCGGGGTCGCTGAGCTTGACCTTGAACGAGGCCGGGAAGCTGTCGGGGCTGACGAGTGCGGCGAGCTCGGGTTGATCCTTGAACACCCGCTCCGTCGCGTCCTTCACGGCGTCGTCCCGGTTGAGGTACTCCACCGACACCACCGACGGCGTCTCCTCCAGCTCGGTGCGCAGCGTCTTGCAGATCTCACCCTCACACCCCGGGTCCGACGTGGAGATGTCGTCGGTGAGGAAGATCTGCACCTCGACGCGGTCCAGGAAGATCTGCTGGGTCTTGCCGGCCATCTGCACCACCAGCAACCCGCTGCCGAACAGGCCGAGGGAGATCGCGGTGGTGAGGATCATCGCGATGGTCATGGTGACGTTGCGACGGAGGCCGGTCAGGACCTCACTGAAAATGAAACTGGCACGCATCGGGGAATCAGAGTCCTTCGTAGGAGACTTGGGGACAATACTGAAGCTGGAGTGCAGGGAGGGCGGCTAACGCCCCACGCCGTACACACCCCGAGCCTCGTCGCGCACCACTCTGCCGAGGTCCAGCTCCACCACCCGACGGCGCATCGAGTCGACGATGTGGTGGTCGTGGGTGGCCATCACCACCGTCGTTCCGGTGCGGTTGATCCGTTCGAGCAGCAGCATGATGTCCTGGCTGGTCTCCGGGTCCAGGTTTCCGGTGGGCTCGTCACACAGCAGCACCAGCGGCCGGTTCACGAACGCACGCGCGATGGCGACACGCTGCTGCTCACCGCCCGACAGTTCGGTGGGGAGACGGTCCGCCTTCCCGGACAGCCCGACCATCTCGAGCACCTCGGGGACGGTCCGGGAGATCATCGCGCGGGGCTTCCCGATCACCTCGAGCGCGAACGCGACGTTCTCGGACACGGTCTTCTTCTGCAGGAGCCGGAAGTCCTGGAAGACGACGCCCATGCTCTGCCGCAGCTTCGGCACGCGCCGGGCGGAAAGCTTGTTGACGTGGAAGTCCGCGATGTGAATGTCACCCGACGTCGGCGACTCCTCCTTGAGGAGCAGGCGCATGAAGGTCGACTTTCCCGAGCCCGACGGGCCGATGAGGAAGACGAACTCGCCCTTGTCCACCTCGACGCTCACCTTGTCCAGGGCGGGCCTCGTGGAGGTCTTGTACGACTTCGACACATTCTCGACGCTGATCACGAGGAGCCAGTCTAGACGTTATCGAACAGTGACCAAATGGAGCGACGCGCGGACGTCATCGCCCACTCGGCGGTGTCGCCGACGTCGTCGGGACGGAAGACGTGGTCGGCGGTGTGCCCGTCGGCGGAGGCGGGAACGGGTTGGGAATCCCGAACGGCAACGTCGGGGTCGACGTCACCTGACTGGTCCCGGTGGGCGTCGTCTCCTGCGGGGTCGGCTCGGGCGTCGTCTCGGTGGTCGTGACCGTCTCCGACGTCGACTCGGTCGTCGTCTCGATCTCCGATGTCGGCAGCGTGGTCTCCTGAAGGGGCGCTTCCCGGGTGGGCACGACTGCCGGCGCGACGGGTCCCTGGACCACCTCTTCGACAGGGTTCAGGTACGTGTACAACGTGTACAGCACCACCCAGAGGATGCACAGCACCAGCGTCGACGTCCGTACCCGTCCGCCGAAGATCTTCGCGGGAAGGAACGACGAGTGCAGAATCCGGTCCAGTCCGCGCCGGGGTTCGTCGGTCATCCCTCGCCCTCCGCTGCCCGGACCGTCTGGAGGTCCGGTTCGACGGTGATCCCCTGCCGTCTCATCGCGGTGGCGATGCGCACGCGCAGTGCGCGCCCCACCTGGAACTGCTTACCCGGCAGGGTTCGCGCCACGACGCGAACGCTGACCTCGTCGACCGTCAGACTCTCCACTCCCATCACCGTCGGTTCGTCGAGCAGTAGTTTCTTCAGCCCGCGATCCGCGAAGGCCTCGACACCGACCTGGTGCAGCACCTCGTTGACCCGGTTGATGTCCGACGTCGCCGGGACGGGAACGTCGATCACGGCGCGCGCCCAGTCCTTGGACAGGTTGATCGCCTTCACGATCTGGCCGTTGGGAACGGTGATGACCTCACCGTCCGAGTTCCGCATCCGGGTGACCCGGAGCGTGACGTCCTCGATCACACCCTCGGCGTCTTCCGACGACCCTGTCACCGCGAGCTGCACCGTGTCGCCGAACCCGTACTGCCGTTCGGTGATGATGAAGAAGCCGGCGAGGATGTCCTGCACCACGCGCTGCGCGCCGAAACCGAGCGCCGCACCGAGCACGGTGGCCGGGGCCACCAGGCTGCCGATCGGCAGGCTCAGCTGATCCAGCACCTTCATCGTCGCGATGACGTAGATGATGGTGATGATCACCCAGGTGATCACCTGCGCCACCGAGTGCCGATGCTTGGTCGCCTCGGACCGCACAAGAGCGTCGCCCTGCATGTAGTTACTGTCGATCCGGTCGGTGACCTTGCTGCCGCCCCAACTGACGAATCGCGCCATCAGGATCGCCCCGAGGACGGTGAGCGACACCGCAAGCCCCGTCGACGAGAGCCAGTCGAGCAGGTTCTGGGTGGGAGCGAACATCGCCGCCGTCGCTTCCATAGGTATTAGGACGCCTGATTCTCGCGCATCCGCCAGCGGATGCCCGATTCGAGGAATCCGTCGATGTCACCGTCGAGCACCGCCGACGGGTTATTGACCTCGTACTCGGTGCGCAGATCCTTGACCATCTGGTACGGGTGCAGCACGTACGACCGCATCTGGTTGCCCCAGGAACTGCCGCCGTCGCCCTTGAGCGCGTCCATCTCGGCGCGCTCCTCCTTGCGCTTGACCTCGAGCAGCTTGGCCTGCAGAACGCGCATCGCCGACACCTTGTTCTGCAGCTGCGACTTCTCGTTCTGACAGGTCACGACGATGCCTGTCGGGATGTGCGTCAACCGGACCGCGGAGTCGGTGGTGTTGACGGACTGCCCACCGGGCCCCGAGGATCGGTACACGTCGACGCGGACGTCGTTCTCGTTGACGTCGATGTGGTCGGTGGTCTCGACCACGGGCAGGACCTCGACCTCGGCGAACGACGTCTGGCGGCGACCCTGGTTGTCGAACGGGCTGATCCGGACCAGCCGGTGCGTGCCCATCTCGACGGACAGGGTTCCGTAGCTGTACGGCGCCTTGACCGCGAACGTCGCGCTCTTGATGCCGGCCTCTTCCGCGTAGGACGTGTCATAGACCTCGACGCCGTAGCCGTGCTTCTCCGCCCAGCGGACGTACATGCGCATCAGCATCTCGGCCCAGTCGGCGGCGTCGACGCCACCCGCGCCGGAGCGGATGTTGACCAGCGCGTCACGCTCGTCGTATTCGCCGGAGAGCATCGTCTTGACTTCCATCGCGGCGATGTCCTCGCGCAGGCTGTGCCGCTCGGCGTCGGCGTCCGCGATGGCCTCCGCGCCCTCGTCCTCGGCGAGTTCGTAGAGCACCGGCATGTCGTCGAGCCGCGACCGCAGTTCCTCGACGCGGCGCAGTTCGGCCTGCGAATGCGAGAGCTGGCTGGTGACCTGCTGGGCGTGCTCCTGGTCGTTCCACAGCTCCGGATCGGCGGCCTGGTGTTCGAGCTCGTCGATGCGGCGGCGCAACTCCTCCACGTCCAGCACCGATTCGACGGTACGGAGGGTGGTGTCGAGCTCGCTGAGGTCTGCGGATACGTCGGGATGCACGGTTCCCAAGGTTACCGGGTGCGCGCGCGGGCCCTCTCACCCCTGCTTCCCTGCCGAAGTCACCCCTTCCGTTCACGTCGAGTCGAACCCTTGCGCACCCCGGACGCTCCTTGTTACATGCACGAGTACGCACATGTTTGTGCCGCCATTCCGGACGGAGTCGACGATGACCGTGACCGACCAGTACCTGAAGAACAACGAGGAGTACGCCGCCGGATTCACCGGGCCGCTCCCCCTCCCCCCGAGCAAGCACGTCGCCGTCCTCGCCTGCATGGACGCGCGTCTGGACGTCTACCGGGCCCTCGGCATCCAGGAGGGTGAGTCGCACGTCATCCGCAATGCCGGCGGTGTGGTGACGGACGACGAGATCCGGTCGCTCGCGATCAGCCAGCGACTGCTCGGCACCACCGAGATCATCCTCATCCACCACACGGACTGCGGAATGCTCACGTTCACGGACGACGACTTCAAGAAGTCCATCCAGGACGAGGTCGGTATCAAGCCGGCCTGGTCGGCCGAGGCGTTCTCCGACCTCGACGAGGACGTCCGGCAGTCGCTGCGCCGCATCCGGTCCAGCCCGTTCATCACGGCGACCACGTCCCTTCGCGGATTCGTCTTCGACGTCGCCACCGGAAAACTCGCCGAAGTGAAGATCGACTGAGTTCGCGCCTGCGCGGCAGGAGTAAGCGGTACGAGTAATCTGGGCGACCGTGACCGACCTCCACGCCGACCTGCAACTCGCCCTCCGAATCGCGGACGAGGCGGACGCGATCACCAGGGCCCGATTCGGGGCGCTCGACCTGTCGGTCGACGACAAGCCGGACCTCACCCCGGTCACCGACGCCGACCTGGCCGTGGAACGGGCAGTGCGCGCGACGCTGGAAGCCGAGCGGCCCGCCGACGCCGTCCTGGGTGAGGAGTTCGGCGGCGACGCGCAGTTCACAGGACGCCAGTGGGTGGTCGACCCGATCGACGGGACCAAGAACTTCGTCCGCGGCGTCCCGATCTGGGCCACCCTGATCGCGTTGCTCGAGGACGGCGTTCCCACCGTCGGCGTGGTGAGCGCCCCGGCACTCGCACGCCGCTGGTGGGCCGCTTCGGGCGCGGGCGCCTGGTCGACGTTCGACGGATCGGAGCCCACTCGCCTCGCCGTCTCCGCCGTCGACCGACTCGGATCTGCCAGCCTCACATTCTCGAGCCTGTCGGGATGGAAGGAACTGGGCATCCGCGAACAGTTCCTCTCCCTCACCGACGACGTGTGGCGGGTCCGGGGCTTCGGTGACTTCTTCTCCTATTGCCTGCTCGCCGAGGGCGCTGTCGACATCGCCGCCGAGCCCGAGGTGTCGCTGTGGGACCTCGCGCCCCTCGACGTTCTGGTGCGCGAGGCCGGCGGCCGCTTCACCAACCTCGCCGGCGCCGACGGCCCGCACGGAGGCAGCGCACTGGCCACCAACACGCTGCTGCACGACGAGGCGCTGTCCCGTCTGCGCTCGAACTGACGTAAGGGCCGGCACAGACAGCGGGTTCTGACAAGACTCCGACAGAGGAGTCCGCCTCCGCCATCCTCGGCCGCGAGACTCCCCGATTCCACCGTTTGACCGCGTCCACCGTCGACGATTCCGGGGCCGCTACTTCACGCCCACCGCACGCGCGGGCAGGTTCGGGATCCTGCCTGGTCGCAGGACCCCCACCTGGGGTTGCGGCGAACCGCTGCTCGGTCGAGCCGATTCCGCCCTCGCTCGCGCCGTCCCTCGACTCGCCCCGGCGGGGACGGAGCCGACGAATCGCGCGGATCTCGATCACCCGCTTCACCGTGGGTGCGGATTCGCCGCCACCTCCTCCCCGAACAGGCGCCGGGACGCTTCCGCGGACGATCGCAGGCACTCGAACTTACTCGATAGTAGACACCTACCTTACTGCTGAGTAAGATAGATCGTGTCCACGCCCGAACACCGAGAAACAGCTGGTGATCATGAGCAAGCAAGACACTGTTGCCCCCAACGACAGCGCGAAGCGGAAGCCCCGCGACACGTCCGCCGTCGGACTGAATCCGGTCAAGCGCGACGCCATGGGTGCCGCGATGCGCGTGCTGACCAAGATCACCGGTTCCGATCTGGCCGAGAAGTACAACCTGCGCCAGACGATCGACCGGGTGACCTACGAAGGCACGAAGACCGGCTTCAAGACGCTCGGCGCCGCGACCCGCGGGTTCCAGAAGGTGTCCGGCGGCGGTGCGCCGAAGCGCCTCCCCGACAACCCGACCGCCAAGGCCGGCTACTTCGACCTCACCCCGAGCGACGAGCAGCAGATGATCGTCGAGACCGTGCGGGAGTTCGCGGCCGAGATCCTGCGACCCGCGGGCCACGACGCCGACGCTGCCGCCGCGGCCCCTGCGGATCTCGTGAAGCGCGCCGCCGAACTCGGCATCACCCTGATCAATGTTCCCGAGGAACTCGACGGGGCCGCCAGTGAGCGCGGGGCCGTCACCAACTCCCTCGTCGCCGAGGCTCTCGCCCACGGCGACATGGGACTCGCCCTGCCGATCCTCGCGCCGAGCGGGGTCGCCGTCGCCCTCACCCAGTGGGGCACCGACTCCCAGCAGAAGACCTACCTGCCCTCGTTCACGGGCGAGCAGGTTCCGAACGCCGCCGTGGTCGTCAACGAGCCCCGCGCACTGTTCGATCCGTTCGCGTTGCAGACCAAGGCGGTTCGCTCGCCCAGCGGTTACAAGCTCAACGGCGTCAAGAGCCTCGTTCCCGCCGCCGCGTCGTCGGAGTTGTTCATCGTGGCAGCCGAACTCGACGGCAAGCCCTCCTTCTTCATCGTCGAGGCCGACACGAAGGGGCTCGTCGTCGAGGCGGACCCGAGCATGGGTCTGCGCGCCGCGGGCCTCGGCCGGCTCAACCTGACCGACGTCGCAGTGCCCGAGTCGGGTCTGCTCGGTGACGCCGACGCCGACGTCCGGAAGGCCGAATACGCCGACGCCATCCGGCTGGCCCGCCTGGGCTGGGCGTCGCTCGCGGTCGGAACCGGACAGGCCGTTCTCGACTACGTGATCCCGTACGTCAACGAGCGGGTCGCGTTCGGCGAACCGATCAGCAACCGTCAGGCGGTCGCGTTCATGGTCGCGAACATCGGCATCGAACTCGACGGCCTGCGTCTGGTGACGTTGCGCGGCGCCTCGCGCGCCGAGCAGGGGCTCTCCTTCGCCCGCGAATCGGCCCTCGCCCGAAAGCTGGCATCCGAGAAGGGCATGCAGATCGGCCTCGACGGCGTCCAGCTGCTCGGTGGCCACGGTTACACCAAGGAACATCCCGTGGAGCGCTGGTACCGCGATCTGCGCGCCGTCGGCGTCGCCGAGGGCATCGTCCTGATCTGAGCGGCCGGATTCGAACTAAGGAAACTGTCATGATCAACCTCGAACTTCCCAAGAAGCTCAAAGCCTCCGCGAATCAGGCGCACCAGGTCGCCGCGGAAATCTTCCGGCCGATCTCCCGCAAGTACGATCTCGCGGAGCACGCCTACCCCAAGGAACTCGACACCATGGCCGCCATGGTGGAGGGACTCAACGACTCCGGTAAGGGCGCGGCGGGCGCCGCCCTCGGACGGGGCGACGAGCCGAAGGTCATCGGGAACGTGAACGGCGGCAACATGTCGTCGCTGATGAACGTCATCGAAACCTGCTGGGGCGACGTGGGTCTCACACTGGCGATCCCGTACCAGGGCCTCGGCAACTCGGCCATCGCCGCCGTCGCCACCGACGAGCAGCTCGAGCGTTTCGGCAAGGTGTGGGCCTCGATGGCCATCACCGAACCCGGTTTCGGTTCCGACTCCGCCGCCGTCACCACCACCGCGGTGCTCGACGGCGACGAGTACGTGCTCAACGGCGAGAAGATCTTCGTCACGGCCGGCGAGCGCTCCACGCACATCGTCGTGTGGGCCACCGTCGACAAGACGAAGGGCCGCGCCGCGATCAAGTCGTTCGTCGTCCCGCGCGACGCCCCGGGCCTGAGCGTCGCCCGCCTCGAGCACAAGCTGGGCATCAAGGCGTCCGACACCGCGGTCCTGCTGCTGCAGGACTGCCGGATCCCCAAGGACAACCTGCTCGGCACGCCGGAGGTCAACGTCGAGAAGGGCTTCGCCGGCGTCATGCAGACGTTCGACAACACCCGTCCGATCGTCGCCGGCATGGCGGTCGGCCTCGGCCGCGCCGCGCTCGAGGAACTACGCAGCATCCTCTCCGACGCCGGTGTGGAGATCTCCTACGACACTCCCGCGTACAACCAGCACGCGGCCGCCGCCGAGTTCCTGCAGCTCGAGGCCGACTGGGAAGCCGCCTACCTGCTCGCGCTGCGCGCAACGTGGATGGCGGACAACAAGAAGCCGAACTCTCTCGAAGCATCGATGTCGAAGGCGAAGGCCGGTCGCACCGGAACCGCCATCTCCCTCAAGGCCGTCGAACTCGCCGGCACCTTGGGCTACTCGGAGCGCCCGCTGCTCGAGAAGTGGGCGCGCGATTCCAAGATCCTCGACATCTTCGAGGGAACGCAGCAGATCCAGCAGCTGATCGTCGCTCGCCGTCTGCTCGGAAAGTCGTCCGCCGAGCTGAAGTAGCAGCTCGAGGGGGGACTTTCATCGAGGGGTGTAGCCCCCGCCGCACTCAGCTGCGGCGGGGGCTTCTTCGTGCGGGACGCCCGGCTTCACCGGACCGCGCGGCCGGACCCCTCTCGTCATCTACGCTGGACGGGAAATCCGTCACTGCAGCCGGAGGGGTTCTCCATGCCAGCTCAGCACTTCCTCACCAAGATCACGGACACCGTGGGAGCTGTGCGGGTGATGAACCGCGCAGGCCTCGTTCCCTTTCCCCGCGTCGACCAGGGCGTCCGATCGATTCTGGCCGTGCGGAAGTACGGTCCGTTCGCCGGGCCGGTCCACGCCAATGCCGAGGCCGGACTGGATGCGGTGGCCCTGATCGACGAGCGCGGCTCGCTCACCTACACCGACATCGAGGAGCAGTCCAACGCCCTGGTGCGGGCGTGGCAGGCCGACGGCATCACTCCCGGTTCCGTCATGGGATGCATGTGCCGCAATCATCGGGGCCTGGTCCTGACGATGCTCGCCGCCGCCAAGAACGGCACCAAGCTGGTGCTGATGAACACCGGGTTCGCCCGGCCCCAACTCGTCGACGTCGCCGCCCGCGAGCAGGTTCAGGCGTTCGTGTACGACGACGAGTTCCACGCGGTCGCCGAAGCCCTTCCGGACGAGGTCATCGCCTATCGCTCCTGGGCGGAGGACGATTCGACGTCCCAGGTCCGCACGCTCGACGACGTGATGGAGGGCAGAGACCGCAGTTCGCTGCCCGCGCCGTCCACTCAGGGCGGATTCGTCCTCCTCACCAGCGGCACCACGGGCACACCGAAGGGCGCTCCCCGCGGACACACGTCGCCGCTCGCGTCGGCCCAGTTCCTCGACCGGGTTCCACTGCGACGCGGGCAGACGATGATGATGGCGGCCCCCGCGTTCCACGGGACGGGAGTCTCCCAGTTCGCACTCGCGCTGGCACTGGGCCAGACCGTGGTGATGCATCGCAAGTTCGATCCGGAGAACACGATCCGCCTGGTCGAGAAGCACCGCTGCGACACACTGGTCGTCGTTCCCACCATGCTGCAGCGCATCATCGACCTCGGGCCGGAGACCCTGGCCAAGTACGACACGTCGAGCCTGAAGATCATCTTCGCGGCCGGGTCCGCCCTCTCCCCCGACCTCTGCAAACGCACCACCGCCGCTTTCGGCGAGGTCCTCCACAACCTGTACGGCTCCACCGAAGTCGCCGTCGCCACCGTCGCGACTCCGGCCGACCTCGCGCTGGCGCCGGGCACCGCGGGGCGGGCACCCGTCACCTGCCACGTGGAACTCTATGACGAGTCGGGTCAACGGATCACCGAACCCGAGACCGTCGGACGGATCTTCGTCGCCAGCGGTCTCAGCTTCTCCGGATACACCGACGGTCGCGACAAGGAGCGCATCAACGGTCTGCTGTCCACCGGCGACGTCGGCCACTTCGACCGCAACGGCCTCCTCTTCGTGGACGGCCGGGACGACGACATGATCGTGTCCGGCGGCGAGAACGTCTACCCCCTCGAGGTCGAGAACCTGCTCGCCGACCGTGAGGACGTGCTCGAGGCCGCTGTGATCGGTGTCGAGGACTCCGAATTCGGCCATCGCCTCAGGGCTTTCGTGGTACCCGGCCCGGGATCCGCGAAGGACGCCGACGAGTTGAAGGCCCACGTCAAGTCGAACCTGGCGCGGTACAAGGTGCCCCGCGAGGTCATCTTCATCGAGGAACTTCCCCGCAACGCGACGGGCAAGTTGCTGCGTCGCGTCCTGATCGAGATGGACGTTACGGAGAGCTGATCCCGATCGCGGGATCGGTGAATCGGTTCGTGTAGATCTGTTCCGCGGTCAGCGAATCCGGGATCGCGGCACCACCGGCGACGAGGATCGGTTTCAGTTCGTCGACCGTCCCCTGCACTCGCGCCATGTCGTACGTTCCGACCGATCCGTCGGCCTCGTTCGCGATCAGCCCTTCGTCCTTCAGCAGTTGCGCACTGAACTCCGCCTCGCCCTCGGTATAAGGCGAGAACGAGGAGTCCTGGGACACGACGTCCACGATGGCCTCGTTGGTGGACTCCGGAGCGGTGACATAGTCGGCGGTGGACTGCTGGATGATCGGCACCAGCTTCTGCAGGCAGGGCGTCAGCGATTCCACCTTGTCCGCGCGGACGGAGACGTTGGACGCGTAGATGTCGAAGCCCGAGTCTTTCAGGAGGTCGTAGGCGACCGGTTTGTCCCAGGCGGGTGTCTCGTACTCGTAGGTGTACGGCTCCGAGTTCGCGAAACCCTGTTGCGCGATGGCGGGATCCCCGACGAACCGGGACGGCGCGCCGTCGTAACTCGTGTCGAGCTGCGACTCCTTCAGCAGACCCCGCGCCACCAGCCACTGGGGAAACATTTGTTCCTTCGAGACCACGACGGAGGCATCCGACTTTCCGATGTCGGCCACGGTCCGCCAGTCCGGGTGGGTCTCCGTATCCCACATCAGGATCGCCGGGCTGTACTTCAGGAGCGGCGTCACCGCCACGACCGGTTGGCTCGCGGCCGCGGCGATCACCTGATCCCCGTGAA
Source organism: Rhodococcus sp. LB1 (assembly GCF_001583455.1). Classification (NCBI taxonomy): domain Bacteria; kingdom Bacillati; phylum Actinomycetota; class Actinomycetes; order Mycobacteriales; family Nocardiaceae; genus Rhodococcus; species Rhodococcus sp. LB1. The sequence continues at coordinate 88,542 of NZ_LTCZ01000017.1, forward strand.
CCACGCCGAGTGCGATCGAATCGTCCACGTACATCTGCGAAGTCACCGACTGGAAGCCGATCGCCGGACCGCCGGCGCGGAGTGTCAGATCCACCCCCGTGTCCTTGCCGTCGGCCACCAGCGGTCCTGTCACGGACTTGTCGTCGGCGTCGACGGCGTATCCGGGGCCGAGCATCCGGAACAGCCCACCCATGTCCGACTGCGGCTGCCACTGCAGCTGGACCACGACGTTCTCCGGGCATACCCCGGCGAGGTTCTGCGATTCGGCCGCGGGTTCGAGGGTGACCCCGGAGGCGCTGCCGCCGTCGGACGAAGTGCACGCCGAGAGGCCGAGTGTGGCCAGCACGACGGCGGACATGCCCGCCTGCCGAAGGGTCCTGCTGTTGCGGTTCATCGTTCTCCTCGCGAACACGATCGAAGTCGGTGGTCGCCGGGTACCGCGGAGCCGCGGTGAACACTCATGACGACCAAGGGAATTCGGTGCCGACTCCACGCGTCGGCGACCGGTGCGCCAAGTGTGCACCCGGTCTGATTACATGCAATATCGGTTTTGTTTCATTCACGTGAACTGACGCCCTCCCGCTCCCTATCACGTCTACTTACTCTGCATTCCGCGCACGCTCGACCACATGTCACCACGTGTTAACACTCCGCAACCCGGACGACATGCATGCAATCCAGACTCTTTTCATCGAACTATCCATTCTTTGCATGCATTTCACGGCCACCTTGGAGGTTGGGATGAGACTCGCCGACACGACGCAGGACGTCGACGCACGCCGGCTCACACACGACGTCGCGATCGCCTTCAGCACCGTCGTGAAACGGTTCGACACGGGAACCGTCGCACTGGACGGCATTGACCTCGACGTCCACCGCGGCGACTTCGTCGCCGTGGTCGGACCTTCGGGCTGCGGGAAGTCGACACTGCTGAGAATGGCAGCCGGACTGGAACGTCCGACCGACGGATCCGTGGCTCTGGCCACCGACTCCGTGGGGTTCATCTTCCAGGAACCCACCCTGCTGCCCTGGCGGACCGTACGCGCCAACGTGGAACTCTCGGCCGAACTCGGCCGGGGCGACGCGGCGGTCCGGAGGGCACGGGCGGCCGAGGCCATCGCCGCCGTCGGACTGGACGGTTTCGCCGACCAGCTGCCCCGGTCGCTGTCCGGCGGAATGAAGATGCGCGTCTCGCTCGCCCGCGCCCTGACACTCGCACCCGAGGTGATGCTGCTCGACGAACCGTTCGGGGCACTCGACGAGTTGACCAGGCTCGACATGCAGGTCGAACTCCACAGCCTGTACAGCAGGAAGGGGTTCACGTCGATGTTCATCACCCACTCGGTGTCCGAGGCGGTGTACCTCGCCAACCGGGTCGTCGTCATGACCGCGCGGCCCGGACGGATCGCCTCGGTCATCGACATCGACTTCCCTCACCCGCGAAGCCCCGAACTGCGATTCGACCCGAAGTACACCGAGTACGTCGCCCAGATCTCGAACAGCCTGCACGGGAGCACACGATGACCGAAGCACCTGTCCTGCCCCGTCCCATCGTGAGCGCGCGGACCCCGGCCGTCACGGAGCCGAGCGGCCCCTCGGCGCGGCGGCCGCGAACGGTCAGGGTGGCCGCGGGACTGCTGTTTCCCGTGCTGTCGCTGGCGGGAGCACTCGTCCTGTGGTCCGCGGTGAGCTGGTTCGTCCTCTCCCCCGAACGACAGTTCCTCCTTCCTCCGCCGAATCGCGTTCTCACGCAGTCGCTCCTGGACTGGAAGCACCTGTCCCCGATGCTCGAGGCCCTCGCCGTCACTGCCCGCGTCGCGCTGGTCGGCTTCGTCGTGGCCGTGCTCGTCGGAGTCGGTACGGGGGTCCTGATGAGCCGCGCGAAGTGGATCGAACGGATCGTCTACCCGTACGCCGTGGTGCTCCAGGTGATTCCGATCCTCGCGATCGTCCCGCTGATCGGTCTGTGGTTCGGTTACGGGATGACGGCCCGCACACTCGTGTGCGTCCTCATCGCCGCCTTTCCCATCATCACCAACACTCACTTCGGACTCCAGTCCGTCGACCGCGGCCTCCACGAACTGTTCACTCTCGGCCGGGCATCCCGATGGGATCGCCTGGTGAAGCTGGAACTTCGCGCGGCACTGCCCGCCGTTCTCACCGGCATTCGCACCGCGTCCGGCCTCGTCGTGGTCGGCGCGATCATCGGAGACATGTTCTTCGCCAAGGGCGAGCCCGGCATCGGCACGCTTCTCGACGTGTTCCGCAGCCGGCTCCAATCCGAGGATCTCATCGCCGCGATCGTGATCGCGTCGCTCTTCGGTGTCGCCGTGTTCTCCGCGTTCGGCATCCTGTCCCGACTGCTGGTCGGCAGCTGGCACGCGTCCGGCCACAAGTCCTGAGCACACCTTCCCCGAAAGGCCGTCATGCCCACTTCCCCGTTCACCGTCCCGACCGTCGACATCAGCGCGTATCTCGCCGAGGGAGCCCGCGCCCACAACAGTGCCGAATGCGCACGTGTGGCGGCGGAACTCGACACCGCCTGCCGTGAGGTCGGTTTCGTCCAGATCGTCGGTCACCGGATTCCCGAAGCGACGGTCGACCGCCTGGCCAGTGCACTCGACGAATTCTTCGGACTCCCGCTCGAGACCAAGAAGAAGTACCGGCGCTCCTCCTCCGAGAACCGCGGGTACTCGCCGCCCGCGTCCGAGTCCCTGAGCATGAGCCTCGGGGTGGAGTCCGCGAACAGGATGAACGATTTCTACGAAGCCTTCGTCGTCGGAACCGAGACCACCGACTACCCCGACGTCGAAGTCCCCGAGACCAGCTACGCCACCAACACCTGGCCGGACGACGCCCCGTCCTTCCACAGCGGGGTGCAGGAGTACTTCGCGCACGCCCAGGAACTGGCGCGAATTCTCATGGCCGCGTTCGCCGATGCCCTTCGGGTGGAACCGGGATACTTCGACGCGATGGTCGACCATTCGATCAACGCATTGAAGATGAACAACTATGCGCTTCCCGAGGGCGAGGTCGCATTCGACGGTGATGCCACCGGCATGGGCGCCCACACCGACTTCGGTATTCTCACGATTCTCTGGGCCGATCAGGTTCCCGGCCTGCAGATCCTCGGCTCCGACAACGCGTGGCACGATGCGCAGCCCGCCGACGACGCGTTTCTCATCAACCTCGGCGACGCCATGGCCCGGTGGACCAACGACCGGTGGCGCTCGACCGTGCATCGGGTGAATCCGCCCGTCACCGACGGGCAGATCATTCGCCGGCGATCCGCGGCGTTCTTCTTCGACGGGAACCACGACGCCGTGATCGAACCGCTCCCCGGGACTCTCGTCGACGGGGAGCCGGGATATCCGCCGATCACGGTCGCGGAGAACATCGCGGCCAAGGTCGCCGGCCTGAAGGCGGGCGTCAAACCGACTGCGGCACTTCGCGAAGCCGCGCGGGTCCTGTCCGCCCGCTAGCAGGATCAGTCGGTGGGGCGCCCTCCCGCCGGCGATCGAATAGAGTCGACGCAGGAGCCGGGCCGGGCGGCGAGGTCACGACCCGCCTCGAGGAAGGGTTCGGAAGGATCGATGACACACACGGAACGAGCCCTGCTCACCGAATCCGTTCACGACACTCTTCGTGAACAGATCTTCTCCGGCGAACTGCCCCCCGGTACGCCACTCAGCGTTCCGGCGCTGGCCGCGAAACTGAACGTCAGCCGTACCCCCGTCCGGGAGGCCGTGCAGCAACTCATCTACGAGGGCATCGCGGTCTACACCCGCAATGCGGGCGCCAAGGTCGATTCTCTCGACGCGGACTCGATCCGCGCCGTCTTCGAGGTCCGCGAGGTACTCGACGGGCTCGCCGCATTTCACGCGACTACCGCTGCCACCCACGAGACGGTGCAGCAATTGAAGAAGATGGTGCAGGTCCAACGTGAGCTGCTGGACGGGCCCGCCGATCAGCGCCGCGATTCACGGCTCGACCTCGAATTCCACACCCTCATCCGGGAAACCGCCCGCAACAAGCCACTGAGCGAAGCCCTCCTGCGGTTGGACGGGCAATCACATCTGTACCGGTCGGACATGTGGAGTGCGGATCTGAATCGGAGGCTGGCCGTCACCGAGCACGAGCGGATCGTCGGCGCCATCGAGTCCGGCGACGCGGTCGGAGCGCGGGCAGCAGCATGCGCCCATGTGGCGGGATTGCTGGTCCGAACGACGCGGATGTGAGAACCGCCCCGACGGGGGCGAGCGGAGACAAAAAGAACCGGCGTCCTGGATTCCAGGACGCCGGTTCTTCGGTGGTAGCGGGGACAGGTGCTCCACCCCGCGTTGCATGAACAAAGTTACACGAGCGAACGAACGGATTGCAAATCGCCCGGAAAGCGTCCGAGTAGCAACCTTTCAGCACCACTCGAGTCACATCCGTTACCTGAATGTTATGACGCTCGTCACATTTCGTGCCAAATCTGTAACGCTGCCGAAACCTGAAACTTCGGGGACGACCTGGGAAAACAGCGGTCGTTCGTCCCAGTATTTGGACGCCCGTCACAGAAAATCGACCCGTGACCATTCCGTGATCACCGCGTACGTTCGTTGCCAGCCCGAAACTACCGGGCAACGCCGACCCGCCGCAGCTCGACCTGCCCCCGCGGGATTCGGAATCCCGACACCTCGAGGGGCAGGGACGAGGACAGATCGACCACCGGGTCGGCACACCAGCCGTTACCGCACCACCACCTCGTCAGCAGGCGCGGAGAGGAAACAACCACATGACCAATTCCAGCATCGTCAAGCGGACCATGGGCGCAATCGCACTCACCGGAGCAGTCATCGGAGTGCCGCTCGGTCTGAGCACCGGCACCGCATCGGCCGCTTCCGGAGACTGGGACGCCGTTGCAGCGTGCGAGAGCAGCGGCAACTGGGGCGCCGACACCGGAAACGGCTTCTCGGGCGGTCTGCAGTTCACCGACAGCACCTGGGCGGCGAACGGTGGCTCCGGCTCGCCGGCCAACGCCTCGCGCGAGGAGCAGATCCGCGTCGCCGAGAACGTCCTGGCAACCCAGGGACCCGGCGCCTGGCCGGTCTGCGGACAGTACCTCTGATCCGCACCTTGCTCGAAGTGCCCCGCGCGCAGCACGACTGCGCGCGGGGCACTCCTGCATTGCAAGGCTCCGTCCTACACCACCGGGATCCGTTTCCCCGCCATTTCGACGTGAGCCGCTGCACAAATTCGTGGTGATCCCCACCACATAACAGTGGGGTAACGAATGGACTCCGAAACGATATCGAGGCGCGTTGACCTGGAACAACAGGGAAAATTCGCCTTCGCCGCCGGACAGCTGTCCACCATTTTCGCCAGGTGAACTGCGGGCAAAGCTCCCGTACGGTCGCTCTCGGCCCGAAACAACCGGGCGAAAGCCGGCCCGCCGCTGCTAGCTCTGCCCCGCGGGTTCGGAATCCCCGAAACCTTCGAGGGGCAGGGACGCGGCACAAAATCGCAGCCCGGCGTGACGACGCGAACGTCGTCACCCGCAGGCCGGCCACGCCAGCAAGCGCGGAGAGGATTGACCCCGCATGACCAATCACAGCATCAGCAAGCGTGCCCTCGGCTGGATCGCCGTCACCGGAGCCGTCGTCGCCGTCCCGCTCGGACTGAGCACCGGCACCGCCTCCGCCGCTTCCCACAACTGGGACGGCGTCGCCCAGTGCGAGAGCGGCGGCAACTGGGGAATCAACACCGGAAACGGCTACTACGGCGGCCTGCAGTTCTCGCAGAGCACCTGGGAGGCCAACGGCGGCACCGGCTCGGCATCGAACGCCAGCAAGGCCGAGCAGGTCCGCGTCGCCGAGAATGTTCTCGCGACCCAGGGCCAGGGTGCATGGCCGGTGTGCGGTCAGTACCTGTCCACCGGTGGCGGCGACGTCGCCGAGGCTCCGGCCCCCGCTCCGGAGCCCACCCCGGCTCCCGCCCCCGCCGCTCCGGCTCAGGTTCAGGCACCCGCCCCGGTCCAGCCCGCCGCACAGCAGGCGCTCGACGCCGCGCGTCAGGTCGCCGAGCAGAACGGCTACGGACAGCAGTTCCAGCAGCTGGTGGACACCAACCCGCAGTTGGTCGACGCACTGCGCTGATCTTCCGCTCGCACGACGAGGCCCTGCCATCCGGTTCGGATGACAGGGCCTCGTTCTGCCTGCGGCTGAAGCGCCTCTACTTCGGGATCGCCTCGTACGCGGCGACCGCCTTCTGGACGCGAGCAAGCGCTGCGCCGTAGGCCGCGAAGTCACCGCTGCGCTGCGCCGACGTCAACGCGTCGAGCGACGCGTCCAACTCCGCCACGGCCGCCGAGACATCCGTGCCGGACGGCGGTGTCGCCGGGGCGGTCGGCGCCGGTGCCGCACCCTGATCGACCGGCGGCGTGGTGCCGGACTCCGGGGGCGTCCCTTCTTCCGCACTGGGTGCCGTCGCCACCGAGCCCGTGCCGGCACCGAACACCTGGTCGAGCGCCTGCGCCAACGTCGGGGCGTACCCGACACGCACACTGTTACTCGGCGGTGGCTCGCGGTAGCTCACGAGCACTCGGGACAGCTGCGGGAACGTCGACGTGTTCGGGCCCGTCGAACTTCGCTCCGTATACATCGGTTCGACATAGAGGATGCCGCCGTCCGCGATCGGCAAGGTCAGCAGGTTGCCGTACTGAATCTTGTTCGATCTCTCGAGCAGGGTTCGCTCCGATGCCACCCGGGGATCCGAGATCATCGAGTTCTGCGTCTGCTGCGGGCCCTGGGTCTGCGTGTCCGTCGGCAACTGGAGCACCGTGAACTTGCCGTAATTCTCCGGATCCGACTTCACCGACAGATATGCGGACAGGAACTCGCGACTGTAACCCACCATCGCACTGGTCAGATTGAACGACGGTTTCCCGGTCTCGGGATCACCGACCAGCACGTAGTACGGCGGCTGGTTCGCGCTCGTGTCGATCGTGGGGTCGCTCGGCACCGACCAGAACGCGTTGTTGGTGAAGAATTCCTTCGGATCGTCCACGTGGTACTTGGCGAGCATCTCGCGCTGCACCTTGAACAGGTCCTCGGGATAGCGGAAGTGCGCACGCAGTTCGTCGGGAATCGAATCCGCCGGCTGAACCGCATCCGGGAAGACACCCATCCACGCATCGAGCACCGGATCGTTCTGGTCCACCTGGTAGAGCTTCACGGTGCCGTCGTACGCGTCGACGGTGGCCTTCACCGAGTTGCGGATGTAGGACACCTCCTTACGGGGCAGCAGGCGGCCGGTGTTCTGGTCGATGCTGTCCTCGACGAGTCCGTCGAGCGAACTGCGCTGGGCGTACGGGTAGTCCTGCAGGGTGGTGTAGGCGTCCACGATCCACACGACCTTGCCGTCGACGACGGCCGGGTACGAGTCGCCGTCCGCGGTCAGCCACGGGGCGACGTGCGTGACACGGTCCCGTGGGTCCCGGTTGTAGATGATCTTGGAATCCGAACCGATGGCACCGGAGAACAGGATGTTGCGCTCGGTGTACTTGGCCGCGAACGCCAGCCGGTTGAACCAGTTGCCGATCGGCACACCACCCGAACCGGTGTACGTGTAGCGCGAGGTGTCGGTGTCGTACTCCCGCGGATCCGAGCCTTGGGATCCGCCGACGATCGCGTAGTCGGCGTCCGTGTCGGCGATGACCTCGCCGTAATAGATACGCGGCTGCTCGACCGGGATGACCTGGTTACCCGCCTCCTGCGAGGCGATGTCACTGACCATGTAGACGGGGTAACCGCTGTTGCTGTTCGCGGCTTCCTCGGCGGACTCGCCGGCAGCGGCGTTCACCCGGTTCGCGGGGGCCGCGACCAGTCCGTTGCCGTGCGTGTAAACGGTGTGTTTGTTGATCCAGTCCGTCTGGTTGCCCGTCAGGCTCTTGGACGACAACTCGCGGGCCGCGACGATGTAGTCACGCAACTGCCCGTCGATGTCGTACCGGTCGATGTCGAGCGTCGGCGGGAACCCGTAGAAGTTCTTCAACTGCTGCTGCTGGGTGAACGTCCGCGACAGGATGTTCGGATCGAGTAGTCGCGTGTTCTCGATGGTCGTGACGTCGGCGGGCACGTCCCGCGGCGGCTTCGTTCCGTACCCCTGATAGTCCTGGTACTCGACCTTGTCGTCGGTGATGCCGTACGCCTGCCGCGTGGCGGCGATGTTCCGCTCGATGTACGCGCTCTCCTTGTCGGCTGCGTTGGGACGCACCGAGAACTGCTCGACCACGAGCGGCCACACGGCGCCGACCAGGATCGAGGAGAGCACGAGAAGCGCTGTCGCCATTGCGGGAATCCGCAGATCGCGGAGGAAGATCGCCGCGAAGAACGCGCCCGCGCAGATGACCGCGATGGCCAGCAGGATCAACTTCGCCTGCAGCACCGCATTCATGTCGGTGTAGCTACCACCGGTGAACGTGGGTTCCTTGCGGCTGCTCGACAGCAGCGAGTAACGGTCGAACCAGTACGCGACGGCCTTGAGAAGAATGAACGTTCCCGCGAGCACCGCCAACTGGACTCGCGCCGCATTGGTCAGTGCCCCGCCCCGGCCCGCCAGCTTCAGCCCGCCGAAGATGTAGTGGGTCACCAGGCTCGCGAAGAACGCCAGCAGAACCGCGACGAACAGCCAGTTGAGGACGAACCGGTAGAACGGCAGATCGAACGTGTAGAAGCCGACGTCGAGGCCGAATTCGGGATCGGCGACGCCGAACGCGCCGCCGTTGACGAACAACTGCACCGTCACCCAGCTGGACTGGGCGATCAGCCCGGCGAGCAGTCCCACCGCGATCGGAATGGCCAGGCCGAACAGGCGCAGCCGAGTCATCACCGTGGTTCGGTACCGCGCCACCGGATCGTTGGGACCCGACACCGGGACGAACACCGGCCGCGAACGGTAGGCGAGCAGCAGTGCCAGCCAGACGATTCCGCCGACCACGACCCCGACTACGAGGAAGAGGAGCAGACGGGTGACGAGGACCGTGGTGAAGACACCACGGAATCCGACCTCACCGAACCACAACCAGTCCGTGTAGGTACTGATGAGCCGAGGGCCCACCAGCAACAGGGCAGCGACGACAAGCGCCAGCACCAGCAGCACTCGGCTGCGTTTGGACAACGACGGTAAACCTGCGGGGGGCCGCATGCCCACGTGCCACACTCCAAGAACTCGGCGACGCTGACGCGCCGCGATCAACTGCACCGTTCGTTCGTCCACACCCGAACAGCACGGGCGTGACCGTTTCGTCCCACTCTACGTAACAACCGAGAGATGCGGCCGTCGGTCCTGTTCCGGGGGTGCGAAGATGGGTCTCGTGAGTGAAGAGAATGTGAACCGAGAGACGGACGCCCTCGCCCGCTGTGTGCGCGAGGTGGTCGAATTCGTCGATGCCGGAGGGTGGGATCAGCCGCCCCAGATGTTCGCACTCGTCCCGACCGAACTGCTCGCGGCCGCCGAACCGAGCCTGCTCGACCAACTCGCCGACGGCGCGGAATTGACCCCGGTGGAACAGGATCCGTTCCCCGACGACATCGACGGCGGGTCGCGCGCACTCGACGAGTTCCTCGCCACCACCAGCTGGCCGGAGTCCGTGGTGGGGTGCGCACTCGTTCAGGAGATCGTCGTTCTGCCGCCCGAGGCGGAGTCCGATCTCGACGACGCGCTCGTCCCCCTGCTGTCCGATCGCGACGCCGCCGACGACGCCGCGCGGGCCGCGGCCGAGTCGCATCCCGACCGCCGGTCCGCCCGGTTGATCGCCGCCGTGCTGCGCGACGGACCGTCGTTGTGCCTGATGCAGTTGCGCCCCGACGAGGACGCCGACCCGTACGCCGGGATCGAACTTCTCACCTACGAGGATCTGGCACCGAATCTCATCAGCGCGTTGTACGCCACCCTCGACGCGACCGAGGAGGACTGACCGCTCAGCAGTGCGGCGCGTCCGCTCCGGTATTGATGGCCTCGAGCGCATCGACGGCTCCGTCGAGGTTCTCGACCTTCACCAGCCGGAGCCCGTCGGGCGCACCCTGGCGTGCCTCGTCGCAGTTCTTCGCCGGCACGAGGAACGTCTCGGCGCCTGCCTCCTCCGCGGCGATCAACTTGTACTTGATGCCGCCGATGGGCCCGACGTCGCCGTCGGAGTCGATCGTGCCGGTGCCGGCGACGAACTTGCCGCCGTTGAGTTCGCCCGGGCTGAGTTTGTCGATCACGGCGAGGGTGAACATGAGACCTGCCGAGGGGCCGCCCACGTCGGCGAGGTTGAAGTCGATCGTGAACGGGACGTCCGGGATCTCCTCGGGAGTGATCCCCAGGTAGCCCTTGGACTCGTCGTCCGGGCGTGCGCCGAGCACCACCCGCACCGTCGTCTCGGCGCCGTCGCGCCGGATCACGATCGGCACCTCCGTGTTCGGGGGCACATCGGCCACCGCCTCCTGCACGCCACCGACCGTCGACACCGGCTTTCCGTCGACACTCACCAGCACGTCGCCCTCGCGCAGCAGTCCCTGGGAGGGGCCGTCCTCACCGACCTTGGCGATCCGCAGGTCCACCGGCTTGCCCAGGAAATGGAGTGCCGCGAGTTCCGCGCTGTCCTCCGACTGCTGGAAGTCGGCGTCGTTCTCCTGCTTGACCTCGTCCTTCGACTTGTCCGGCGGGTAGACCTCCTCGCGGGGGACGATGCCCTGGCGCCCACTGGCCCACAATCCGAACGCTTCGAACACGTTGAGGTCGTCGCGCACGGCGACCGTCGTCATGTTGAGGTGGCCGGTGGTGTCGTCGACCTCCGTGCCCTCGACGGCGACGACTTCTTCACCACCTACTTCGCCGAGTGTGTTGAACGTGGGTCCCGGCCCGAGGGCCACGTACGGCACCGTGATCACCGTGCCGAGAATTCCGAGTACCACGATCGGGGCCAGCGCAGCCAGAAGCGTCACGATCCGTCGATTCACCTGGACCAGCGTAGAGCGCGAACCCGCGGACACGACTGTCGGCCGTCCGCGTGTTCGCCGTCAGCGTGACGAGGTGGACAGCCACGGAACCATGCGCCTTGTACCGTTGAGTCATGAGCAATCCGCCCTTCGGCTTCTCCAAACCCGACGACGATCCCGATCGTGACAAGAACACGGGGGATCAGAACGGGCCCGACCGCGACAAGAACGCGGGCGGTTCCGACGACTTCGGTTTCGGGGCGGGTGGTTTCCCCGCCGGGGGCTTCGATCCGGCCTCCCTCGGTCAAATGCTGACCCAGTTCGGCCAGATGCTGAGCGGGATGGGCACGTCGATGGGGTCCGGTGAGCAGACCGGCCCGGTCAACTACGAGATCGCGAAGAAACTCGCGCGCCAGCAGATGGGGTCCGTCGCACCCATCACGCAGGGCAACTCCGAGGCGATCGCCGATGCCTCACGGCTCGCGGAACTGTGGCTCGACGCCGCGACGACGCTGCCGGCGGGCGCGACGAAGACCGTCGCGTGGACGCCCAACGACTGGCTCGACAACACCCTCGACACCTGGAAGCGGCTGTGCGACCCCGTCGCGGAGAAGGTGTCCGGGATGTGGGTGCAGGGGCTGCCCGAGGAAGCGCAGCAGATGGCCGGGCCGATGATCGGCATGATGAGCCAGATGGGTGGCCTCGCCTTTGGCTCCCAGCTCGGCCAGGCCCTGGGCCAGCTGTCGAAGGAGGTGCTGACCTCCACCGACATCGGTCTCCCCCTCGGTCCGGCAGGCACGGGCGCACTGCTTCCCGCCGCGGTGGAGCGGTTCAGCAAGGGGCTCGAACAGCCCGACCGCGAGATCCTCGTGTTCCTCGCCGCGCGTGAGGCCGCCTACCAGCGCCTGTACAGCCACGTTCCGTGGCTGCGTCAGCGTCTCCTCGCCACCGTCGAGGAATACGCCCGCGGCATCACGATGGACTTCTCGGCCATCGAGGACATGGCGAAGGGACTCGACCCGTCCGCGCTGACCGATCCGTCGCAGCTCGAGAACATCCTGCAGCAGGGTGCGTTCGAACCGCAGACCACGCCCGAGCAGAAGCAGGCGCTCGAGCGACTCGAGACGCTGCTCGCCCTCATCGAGGGCTGGGTCGAGGTCGTCGTCGCGTCGGCGCTGAACGACCGCCTCCCCGGCGTCGCGGCCCTGAGCGAGACGCTGCGCCGCAGGCGTGCGACCGGCGGACCCGCCGAACAGACGTTCGCGACGCTGGTCGGACTCGAACTGCGTCCCCGCAAGGTCCGGGAGGCCGCGCAGCTGTGGACTCGCCTCACGTCCGAGTCGACCGTCGACGCCCGTGACGGTGTGTGGGCCCACCCCGACCTGTTGCCCGACTCGTCCGATCTCGACAGCCCGGATGCGTTCGTCGAACGTGTGCTCGGAGGCGGCGACGGCGGCGACTTCGACAATCCGATGGCGCAACTGGAGGCGACCGAGGCCCGCGAGCGGGCCGAGGAGGCCGAACGCGGCAAGTCCGGCAAGGACGACGAGCCCGAGTCCTGACCTGCTGATCCCACCACTTTGCAATAACGGGAAATCCACAGGTCGAAGTACGTTTCGGCCTGTGGACAACTCGCGTTTTCGGCGCTGAGGCCCGGTCGTGGCCTGCGATCCTCAGCGTGTGACCATCCAGCCCACACCCCACGTCGGTGTCACTCTCGATCCCCGGATCGCCGTACTCGTCCGCCCCGACGGGCGGGTGCAGTTCGGCTGGGATCCCGAGCGCGCTCTCGTACTCGCCCCGCCTCCCGGGGTCCGCACCGAGCAACTCCTCGCCGTCGTCCGGCTTCTCGACGGCAAGAATTCGCGGCCGCACATTCTGTGGGCTGCCGTCGGGTACGGCCTGGCGCCCACCGACGTGTCGAAGCTTCTCGGCGACCTCGACCGGGCGGGTCTGATCGATGTCGCCGGCACATCTCCCGTCGCGGACACGGTCACGATCCGCGTGCACGGGCGCGGACCGCTGTCGGATGCGGTGTCGGCCGGGCTCACGGACGGCGGCATTCGGGTCTCCCGCTCCTTCCGCTATTCCGCCGACGGCGACGTCCGGCGGTGGAACGCCCTGTGCGTCGTGCTCGCGGACGATCTGGTGGCCGAACCTCGGCTCGTCGCGGATCTGGTCCAGAACGGGATACCGCACCTGCAGGTCCGGCTGCGTGACGGCCGCGGTGTGGTCGGCCCGCTCGTGCTCCCGGGCCACACCAGGTGCCTGCGGTGCGCCGATCTCCTCCGTGCAGCGTACGACGAGGACTGGCCGCACCTGTCCGCTCAGCTCCTCGGGACGGTCGGGCACGCGAGCCCCGCCGTCATCATGGCCACGGCCGCAGTCGCCCTCGGCCAGCTCGAGGCCGTCTTGGCCGCCCCGCGAGGCGCGCCGCCCAGCAGTCTCGACGCGACGCTCGAGATCGATCTCGGCGCGCACCGGCTGGTGACCCGGCGCTGGCCGCGGCAGGCGAGCTGCAGCTGCACGTACCTGGCACCCGCTGTGGGCGAATCGAACCGCCTTCGGTCATGATGCATGATGGTGGGGTGTCCGACATCCCCCGCAGGAGTTCCGCCCGCACCGCCAAACTCGCGAGCATCCCGTTGGGGATCGCGGGGCGTGCTGCGATGGGCTTCGGCCGGAAGCTGACCGGCGGCGACAAGGACGAGATCGACGCCCAGCTGAGCGCGAAGGCGGCCGAGCAATTGTTCGCGGTCCTCGGCGAACTCAAGGGCGGCGCCATGAAACTCGGGCAGGCGCTCAGCGTCATGGAGGCGGCGATCCCCGAGGAGTTCGCGGAGCCGTACCGTGAATCGCTGAACAAGCTGCAGGCGCAGGCGCCTCCCCTGCCCGCGCGGGCCGTGCACAGAATGCTCGACCAGCAGCTGGGCACCAAGTGGCGTGACCGGTTCCAGTCGTTCGACGACACCCCGACCGCATCGGCCAGCATCGGCCAGGTACACCGCGCGGTGTGGGCCGACGGTCGCGACGTGGCCGTCAAGGTTCAGTACCCCGGCGCGGACGAGGCCCTGCGCGCCGACCTGAAGACTCTCGGCCGGTTCGCGGGACTGTTCGCCTCGGTCATGCCCGGCGTCGACGTGCGCCCGGTCATCGACGAGTTCACGGCCCGCACCGAGGAAGAGCTCGACTACCGGATCGAGGCGAACAATCAGCGCCGCTTCGCCAAGGTGTACGACGGGGATCCGCAGTTCGCGATTCCGCACGTGGTCGCCAGTGCCCCCAAGGTGGTGGTCACCGAATGGATGTCGGCGAAGCCGCTGTCGGCCATCATCGCCGACGGCACCCCCGAGGAACGCAACACCGCGGGCGCACTGCTCGCGGAGTTCCACTTCGCCTCCCCCACCCGCGTCGGCCTGCTCCACTGCGACCCGCATCCGGGTAACTTCATGCTGCACAGCGACGGCCGCCTCGGTGTCATCGATTTCGGTGCCGCGGCGCCGTTTCCGCACGGGCTACCCCCGGTGCTCGGGTCCATGGTCCGGCTGGCGCTCCACGAGCAGTTCGACGAACTGACGGAGTTGCTGCACGCCAACGGATTCGTCCTGCCCGGCCGAACGGTCACCGACAAGGAGATCGCGGACTACCTGCGTCCCGTCACCGACCCGATCCGCACCGAATCGTTCCACTTCACCCGCGCCTGGCTGCAGAAGGCCGCGGGTTCCGCGACCGACTTCAACAGTGCGCAGTTCCGGACGGCCCGGGCACTGAATCTGCCCGCCGAGTATCTGATGATCTTCCGGGTTCTCGTCGGCTCGGTGGGAATCTGCGCTCAGCTGGACGCATACGCGCCGTACATGGAGATCCTCACGCGGTGGCTCCCCGGGTTCGCCGACCCCGCTCCCGAGGACGAAGACACCGTCTGAGCCCGAATCCCCCGCCCCGTACCGGTTTCTACGCACAGACCAGAGTCTGCGTCTTGCGTGGACGTCCCCGGGGACGCTTGCGTGCGATCACGACGCCCTGGTCGAAGATCTCCCCACCCCACACGCCCCACGGCTCACCCCGATCGAGGGCCGCGTCGAGGCAGCGGGAGCGGATCGGGCAGGACGCGCACAGCGCCTTCGCCTGTTCCAGCTCGGTGGGAGAGTCCGCAAACCACAGGTCGGGATCATCGACCCGGCAGGGCAGGTCACCACGCGCGGACACTATCTGAACAAATCCGCTTGTGGCGGTTGAGGTTTCGGATACCCCTCGGCATGTCACGGTAGACACGTCCTTCTCCTCTGCTCTCATTGCGACGGTCAATCTCTTCGGTTCGATGAAGTGGGTGCGAACCAGAGCCGAGGCTGCGAGCGGGAAAAGTGCTCGAACTACAAAGGCCACGGTCCGCGATGCGGGTCCGTGGCCTTGAAAAGACGGTGGGAGTTGATCTACCGAGGAATTCCTCGACAACTCCGATACACGGACTCGACTGCTGCTGCGGGACGACGACGGGCTGCCGACCAGACAATCGCCGGTGCCGTTTCCGCCGCGTTCATGCCGAACAGCGCGGAGGCAGCAGCGACTGCCGTCTCATGTGCTTGGAACTTCGTCATTTCACTGCCACCTCCATTTCTTCTCGATCCGATGTGAACCACACGGGTCTCCCCGCGCACTGAAACCACAGTAGGCAATTCTCCAGAACCGCACAACCTATTTTTGACCTGCAGTGATGCGCACTACTCCCCTGCCGCGTGGGAGTCGTTCAGAGACTACCGCTTCCCTTGATCACACCGAGGACGTCCTCGCCGAACTGCTCGAGCTTCTTCGCACCGATCCCGGGGATCGCGACGAGCCCGCGATCGTCCTGCGGCCGCTGCTCGGCGAGAGCCGTCAACGTGTTGTCGCTGAACACCACGTACGCCGGAACCTTCAGCTCCCGCGACTTCTCGAGACGCCACGACCGCAGCGATTCGAGCAGTTCCACGTCGACATTGGACGGGCACCCCTCGCAGCGACCGAGCATGGTCGAGGTCGTCCCGATCAGCTGTTTTCCGCACAGCCGGCACCGTGGACGCTTCTTGTTGCTCTTGACGGGCGCCGCGATCCGCGAGGCCGGTGAATCTTCGGGGATGAGTCCGTGCAGGAATCGCGAACGGCGCCGCGACTTGCGGCCGCCCTCGTTCCGGGACAGTGCCCACGACATCTGCAGGTGCTCCCGGGCGCGGGTCACGCCGACGTACAGCAACCGGCGTTCCTCCTCGACGGCCGCCTCGTCCGGTGCCGAGTTGGAGTCGCCGAGCACGTGCTGGATGGGCAGCGTTCCGTCGGTGAGCCCGACGAGGAACACGGCGTCCCACTCGAGCCCCTTGGCGGCGTGCAGGGATGCGAGTGTCACACCCTGCACGAAGGGTGGATGCCGCGCCTCGGCCCGCAGACTCAGTTCGCGCAACAGCGCGTCGAGGGTCAACTCCGGATCCTGGGTCAGCTGTTCCTCGGTGAGCGCGACCAGCGCCGACAGCGACGACCACCGTTCGCGAGCCTGCGCACCCGCCGGTTCCGCGTCGGTCAGCCCCAGCGGAGCGAGGACGGCGCGGACGAGCGTGACCAGGTCGGCGCCGACCGCATCCGGCAGGTCGTCACGACCAGCGGCCTGGCGCAGCGCCGCCACGGCCTGACGCACCTCGGTGCGGGTGAAGAATCCCTCACCGCCCCGGACCTGGTACGGGATGTCGAGTTTCGTCAGCGCCTGCTCATGTACCTCGGACTGGGCGTTGATCCGGTACAGGACCGCGATCTCCGCGGCCGGAGTGCCGGAGGCGATGAGCCGCTTGATCGTGCGCGCCACCCCGGCTGCCTCGGCCGGCTCGTCGTCGAACTCGACGAAACTCGGCTCCGGCCCGGAGTCGCGTTGCCCGATCAGCTGCAGGCGGGTGCCCGCGATCCTGCCGCGGGCCGCTCCGATCACCCGGTTCGCCATCGACACGACCTCGGGGGTCGAACGGTAGTCGCGCTCGAGGCGCACGACGGTGGCCTCCGGGAACCGGCGCGAGAAGTCGAGCAGGTAGTTGGGTGTGGCGCCGGTGAACGAATAGATGGTCTGGTTGGCGTCACCGACGACGGTGAGGTCGTCCCGCTCCCCGAGCCAGGCGTCGAGGACTCGCTGCTGCAGCGGAGTGACGTCCTGGTACTCGTCCACGACGAAGCACCGGTACCGGTCGCGGAACTCCTCGGCGACAGCGGAATGCTCCTCGAGCGCCGCCGCCGTGTGGAGCAGGAGATCGTCGAAATCGAGGAGCATCCCGTCCTGGCCGCGGGCCTTCAGCTGCTCGTAGCCGTGATATACCTCGGCGACCTTCGCGGCGTCGACCGGCGCCTCCCGGCGCAACTTCGCCACCGCGCGCGGGTAGTCCTCCGGCGCGATCAGCGAGGCCTTGGCCCATTCGATCTCGCTCGCCAGGTCGCGGACGCTCTCTGTGCTGGTGGACAGTCCGACCCGTCCGGCGGCGGACGACACGACCGCGAACTTGCGGTCCAGCAGCCGCCACTCCGTGTCGCCGATCACCTGCGGCCAGAAGTACCTCAGCTGCCGCAGCGCGGCGGCGTGGAACGTGCGCGCCTGAACCTGCGCTCCCCCGTCGCCGATCCCCAGGCTGCGCAGCCGGCCACGCATCTCGCCTGCCGCGCGAGCCGTGAACGTCACCGCCAGCACCTGCCCCGCGGCGACGTGCCCACTGGCCACGAGGTGCGCGATACGCCGGGTGATGGTCCGGGTCTTCCCTGTTCCGGCCCCCGCCAGCACACACACCGGACCCCGGGGAGCGAGTACCGCTGCGGACTGTTCGGGATCGAGACCGGTACTCGTCACCTCTGCTGCGCCGGCTGCTGACATGGCGTCCATCATGACAGGGGCAACCGACACGGCGCGAAGCGGACGAACACCGCAGTGGGAACACACGACGGAGTCGTGGTGTTATATCCGCCGTGACTGCTACCGACACCCCCGCCCTGACCATCTACTCCACCACCTGGTGCGGCTACTGCCGGCGCCTGAAGACGCAGCTGGACGAATCCGGCATCGGCTACATGGAGATCGACATCGAGGACGATCCGGCATCGGCGGAGTTCGTCGGCAGCGTCAACGGCGGCAACCACGTGGTCCCCACCGTCAAGTTCGCCGACGGCAGCACCGCGACCAACCCGTCGTTGTCGCAGGTCAAGAAGCTCCTCGGCGTCTAGGACTCCGTCGCTGCTCCCGCCCAGGACTCGATGATTCCGCGCGCGATGGAAATCGAGCCGGGGAGCAGCAGCGGGGCGTCGGTGTCCGACGCCCAGTCGCCGAGTTCGAGTGCCGTGCGCACCTCGTCCCGAGTGAACCACCGGGCCTCGGCGATCTCGCCGTCCGCGAACGTCAGCGGGGCGTCGGGATCGCCGACGGCCGCGAACCCGATCATCACCGAACGGGGAAACGGCCACGGCTGGCTGCCGAGGTAGCGCACGTCACGGACGTCGACCCCCACTTCTTCCTTGATCTCCCGGACGACGCACGTTTCGAGCGATTCACCGGCCTCGACGAATCCGGCCAGGATCGAGAACCGCCGCGCCGGCCACGTGGGCTGCCGGGCCAGCAGGACGCGATCTCCGCCGTCGTGCACGAGGCAGATGACCGCCGGATCGGTGCGGGGAAATTCCTCGTGCCCGGTGCTCGTCGAGATCCGCGACCATCCCGACATCGTCGGCTCCGACGGCGCGCCGTCGAGCGCACTGAAGCCTGCGCTGTCGTGCCAGTTGAGCATCGCGAGGGCCCCGGTGAGTACCCCGGCGTCCGCGTCGTCCAGCGTCCCGCCCAGCATCCGGAGATCGGCCAGCTCACCGGTCAGCGCCTGCACCCGCACCGCCCACACGTGCCGATCCTTGCGGATGCCGAGGAAGACCGCCCCCCGTTGCGGCTCGGGGCCGAGTTCGGTGGCGTCCGCGAACACCAGGCCGTCGTCGCCCACCCGCACCTGTCCGCGGTGATTGACGCGCAGTAGCAGCGCATCCCGCCAGCCCGCTCGCAGCGCGTCCGTGTCCGAACGCAATTCCTCGGCCCGCCCGACGGCGGAGCGGGACAGGAGCGGGGTGTCGTTCAGCCGGAATGCAGTCACGCCGTCGACACTACTGCCGATCAGTTGGCGACCCGACGGATGTACAGCAGTCGGTCGTTCTCCTCGATCGAATCGACCTCCGGCGAGCCGACCCGGATCAACCGCCCCTCCCGCACCACACCGAGCACGATGTCCGCGAGGTGACGCGGGGAGCCGCCGATCTCGTCCCGCTCCACGGGGCGTTCCGCGATCGCGAAACCGGCCTCCGGAGTCAGGAGGTCCTCCATCATCTCGACGACGCTCGGTGTCTTCGTGGCGATGCCGAGGAGCCGGCCCGCGGTCTCGGAGGACACGACGACCGAATCGGCGCCGGACTGCCGGAGCAGATGCGTGTTCTCGGATTCGCGGATCGCCGCGACGATCTTCGCCTTCGGTGCGATCTCGCGCGCCGTCAGCGTCACCAGCACCGCGGTGTCGTCACGGTTGGCCGCGACGATGATCGCCGACGCGTTCTGCGCGCCCGCCAACCGCAGCACATCCGATTTGGTGGCGGACCCGTGGACCGTGACGAGGCCCTTGCTGGCCGCCGAGTCGAGCACCGCGTGGTCGGTGTCGACCACCACGATCTCCGACGGCGGAACGTCGTCGCCGAGCATCGCGTCGATCGCGGTGCGTCCCTTGGTTCCGTAGCCGATCACCACGGTGTGATTGCGCACGTGCTGCCTCCAACGCTGAATTTTGAACGCCTGCCGGGAGCTCTGCGTGAGCGCGGAGAGAGTCGTACCGACCAGGACGATGAGGAAGAAGATTCGAAGAGGCGTGATCAGGAGAACGTTGACGAGCCTCGCGGACGGGGTGAACGGCGTGATGTCGCCGTAGCCCGTCGTCGACAACGACACCGTCGCGTAGTAGATGCAGTCGAGCAGCGACAGTTCGTTGTCCTGCGCGTCGCGGTAGCCCGCCCGGTCGATGTAGACGATGAGAACCGCCAACGCCAACGCCGCGAGGGCGATACCCACGCGGCGGTAGATCGCCCGCGCCGGACTGGTCTGCAGCTCCGGAATCCGGAGTACACCCACCAACGCGAAGTCAGGCCGGTCGGTCAGGGTGTCCGACCTGCTCAATCTCTCACGCAGCCTACCGGCCATATGTTCGTCTCCACGTTGCACTGAACTCCGACATCGGCTGGCAGCCTAACCCCGATTGCCCCATCGGTGACACGTCGGAGCCTCGTTGTCGCGTACCGAGTTGTTCGGGCAAGCTGACGTCATGCAACGAGAGAGCCACACACCACGACCGAGCCAGAAGCCCGCACTCCGCCTTGCCGCGCTGCTGCTCGGCGCGGGGACGATGCACTTCGTCGCCCCCAAGTTCTTCGACTCCACGGTCCCCACCCAACTTCCGGGCGATGCCCGGACCTACACGTACGCGTCGGGGGTCGCCGAGCTCGCCATCGGCACCGCGCTCGCCGTGCCGCGAACCCGCCGGCTCGGTGGCGGCCTCGCTGCTCTCCTGTTCGTCGCCGTCTTCCCCGCCAACGTCAACATCGCAGTGGACTGGGTGAAGAGCTCCACGACGACGAACGTGCAGAAAGCCGGTGCGCTGCTGCGTCTTCCGTTGCAGATCCCGTTGGTCACCGAGTCGCTGAAGGCTCGGCGTCGGGCCTGAACTCCTCTTCGGGAGAACCGGCGGAACGGAGCAGACGGGCGAGCGCGTCGGCGTCGGGCAGGTGATCCGGTGCGATCGTCCGTCCGGTCCGCACGTAGTGGAACGCGGCGCGCACCCGCTCGATCGGAACGTCCATCAGTTCGGCCCACGCCAGCCGGTACGCGGCCAGCTGCATCACGACGGCCTTCTCGTTGGCCGCGCTCGGCTCGGCGCCGGTCTTCCAGTCGATCACCGTCCACCCCCCGTCGGGGTCGGTGAATACCGCGTCGATCCGGCCGCGCAGCACCGTCCCCGCCACTGACGTCTCGAACGGCACCTCGACCTCGGTCGGGTTGCGGTCGGCCCAGGACGAGCGCAGGAACGCGTCCTGCAGGGTCGCGAGGTCGGTGTCGGGGCCCGCTCCGGTGTCGGCGGCACCGGGCAGCTCGTCGAGGTCGAGCAGCCGGGTGGCCCCGAAGCGGCGCTCCACCCAGGCGTGGAACGCGGTACCGCGCCGCGCGAGTGGATTCGGCGGGTACGGCAGCGGACGCCTCAGCCGGGCGGCCAGGGCGTCCGGGTCGGCTTCGAGTTCGACGAGCTGGCTCACCGACAATTGACCGGGTAACACCACCTCGGTGCGGGCGTTCGCCCGCGCCTCCCGCTCGGCGAGAAGGGCGTCGACGTCGGCTGCCCAGTTCTCGGGATCGTCGTCCTCGCCCACCGGTGCCGTCTCGCCGGCACTCTTCAGCGCCGCGACGACCAACGCCGCGCCGCGCTCGACCGACTCCCGGCGGAGCCCGAGCGGATCCCGCGGCCACACAGCCGACTTGGGGGTACTGGTCAGCGGGTTCTGCTCGTCGGGTTCGGGTGCGGGCGCCCAGATGTCGACGATCCCGATTCCCTCGTGCTCCTCGTCGGTCACCGTGTCACGCAGTTCGGTGAGGAACTCCGACGGACCCTTGGGCTCGGTTCCGGATTCTGCCCAGTGGTGACCCGACGCGAACAGCACCCGTTCGGTGCGGGTGAGTGCAACGTAGAACAGCCTGCGGTCCTCGTCGAGCTTGCGGGCCGCCAGCGCCGCCTTGTGCGCCTTCACGGCCTCCTCGAGGTCTTTCCGGTCGTACAGGTTCTCGAGCTCGAGAACGGGCACGCCGTCGGCCGACTCCCCCGGCCGCGCACGGTCTCCGCGCAGCGAGGGCGGCAGTTCACCGACGGCTCCGAGCCAGGACCCGGACGCCGTCCGCGAGGGAAAGACGCCGGCCGTCAGGTGCGGTACCGCCACGACTTCCCACTCCAGCCCCTTGGCGGAGTGCACCGTCAGCACCTGGACGCGGTGTGGGTCCACCTCGACTTCGCCCGGCGCCAAACCCTTTTCGACCGACTCCGCGGCCGACAGGAAGGCGAGCAGTCCGGTGACGGTGGCCGACGTACGACTCGCGTACCCGGCGACGACGTCGGCGAAGGCGTCGAGATGTTCGCGGCCCGCACTCCCCCGCGCCGACCGGCGCGTCCGGGCCTGCGCCTCGATGCCGATACCCAGCACCCGTTCGACCTCGGCCACCAGCTCGGTGAGCGGCTGCCCGATCCGCTCCCGCAGAGACGCCAACTCCGCCGCGACGGCGGTGATCCGTGCGTAGCCGACTTGCGAATAGCGTTCGGCGGGACCGGGATCCGCCAGTGCGTCCGCCAGCCCGGCCTGCTCGGCGTGTTCACCGGGCAGCGCCTCGCCGACGGCGTCGGCCAGTGCGGACGAATCGGTGACGGCGCCGGTGGTGCCGTAACCGGTTCCGATGGCCAGTTCGGAGGCTCGCCGCGACAGCGCCGTCAGGTCGGCGGCCCCGATCTGCCATCTCGCCCCGGTCAGCATCCGCACGGCGGCACTGCCCGCCATCGGGTCGGCGACCACCCGGAGCATCGCGATCACGTCGGCCACCTCGGGGGTGTGGAGAAGTCCGCCGAGACCGACCACTTCGACCGGCAGACCCCGGGACCGCAGCACCTCCGCGATCGGTGCGGCGTCGGCGTTGCGGCGGATCAGCACCGCGGCGGTCGGCGGGTCCTCGCCCCGGTTCGTGGCATCCGCGTACTGTTCGGCGATGCGGTCGGCCACCCATTCGCGTTCCTGCACGACGTCACCGGTGAGGGCCAGCCGCACATCACCCGGGACGGCCTGTGGTCGCGCCCGCAGCGTGCTGACCGACACGCCCCGCTCACGCAGGGACGCCGACGCCATGTTGGCCAGCGCCAGGGCCTCCGGCGGGTTGCGCCAGCTCGTGAGCAGTTCCAGGGTCGGCGCCGGATCTCCGTTCGTCAGCGGGAAGTCCGTCGCAAAGCGGGGCAGGTTGGCCGCCGAGGCACCCCGCCAGCCGTAGATCGACTGCATGGGGTCGCCCACCGCGGTGAGCGCGAGTTCGCCGTCGAGACCGCCACCGAACAGGGACGACAGCAGCACCCGCTGCGAGTGTCCCGTGTCCTGGTACTCGTCGAGCAGCACCACCCGGAAGCGGGTCCGCTCGGCGACTCCGACCTCGGGGTGGTCCGCGGCGACGCGTGCCGCGAGCGACATCTGACTGCCGAAGTCGAGCGCACCTTCGCGGCGCAGCGTGTCCGCGAGACGCTGTACCAGGGGAAGGAGGTCCACCCGCCGGTGCTGGGTGTCGAGGATGTCGAGCAGTTCCTTGCCGGGGCCCCCGCGCTGTCGCGGTCCGGCGGGCAGGGTGTGGACGAGCTTGTCGAGTTCGGTGTGCGCCTCCCGCAGATCGTCCGGTTCGACGAGGTGCTCGGCCAGCTGCCCGGACAACGCGAGCACGGCTTCGGTGACGGACGCCGGATTCCGGTCGGTGTCGAGGTCGCCGTCCCACGAGCTGACCACCCGGTGCGCCAGCTGCCACAGTTCCGTCTCCGACAGGAGTGTCGCCGAGGGTTCGATGGGCAGCAGGAGCCCGTGTTCGGACAGCAGTCGCCCGGCGTAGGAGTGGTAGGTGCTGACTTCCGGTTCGCCCGCGAGGATCCGCGATCGCAGGTCGCCGCTCGGGTCGACCCTGCGGAGCAGGTCCGAACCCGCCAGCCGGGCAAGGCGTTTCCTGATCCGGGCGGTCAGCTGCTGCGCCGCCTTCCGGGTGAACGTGAGCCCCAGCACCGCCTCGGGGTCGACGACACCGTTGGCCACCAGCCACACGACGCGGGCCGCCATCGTCTCGGTCTTGCCCGCACCTGCCCCCGCGACGACGAGGGTCGGGCCGAGGGGCGCCGCGATGACGGCGGCCTGCTCCGGGGTCGGTGGATGCTGCCCCAGGCCGATGGCGAGTTCCACCGGGTCGATACGGACGGTCATTCCGACGTCACCTGCCGTCCCTCGTCGTGCGCGGGGCAACTCGTGCGCACCGGGCAGTGCCGGCAACCGTCGTTGACGCGGGCGAGGAACTCCGGCCCCTTGGTGGCCGCCGCTGCCGCGTGGATGACCGCGAGCCACGTCTCGAGGTCCTCGTCCGACAGCGGTGCCTGCACCCGCTGGGTCGCGCCTTCCTTCTTGTGCGGTTTGGCGACGAACACCAGCCGCGCCCCACCGGGTTTCGACGCGGGCTCCCCGTCGATCGCGCCGGTCGCCGCCGCCACCTGGTACGCCGCCAGCTGTGCGTGCTGCTGGGCGTCGTCCTTGGTGACGGGTGAGCGGGCGGTCTTCACGTCGACGATGACGGGCCTGCCCTCGGCATCGCGCTCGAGCCGGTCGATCCGCCCCCGCAGCCGGATCGTCGGGGAACCCTCTTCCTGCGGTTCCAGGACACCGTCGACTGCCACCTCGACACCGACCTCGGTGAGTTCGGATCGGGTGTTCCCGAGCCAGGCGGTGAACGTGGCGAGCATGTCCCGGGTGCGGTCGAGTTCGCGTCGTGAGTACCACTGAGACCCCAGATCGATCGAGTCCCAGGCGTTCTCGAGTGCGCGTTCCACCTGGTCGGGCGGGATGCGGCCGGCGAGCGCCTGCACCAGCGTGTGCACGAGCGTTCCGGCGATGGCGTGGGTGTTGTCGCCGTCCGTCCCGCCGTGGCGTTCGAGCAGCCACCGCAACGGGCACGTGTCGAGTAGGTCGACGGTGGACGGCGACAGCGACACGGGGCCGTCCTCCTCGTTCCACAACGCCACGCCGGTGCTCGGTTCGGCTGTGCCATACCACTGGTCCGGGTGTGCGCCGCGCACTCCGGCGTGGGCGAGCCGGGCGAGTTGCCGCGCCGCACGGTCCTGCCGGGCGGGATCGGATTCCGCGACGTCCGGATCGCAGACCACGCTGCGCAATTCGGCGACGAGGGCAGGCAGGGCCAGGACCCGGGTCGCCGGATCCTCCGCCTGCACGACCGCCTCCTCGACGTCCGAATCCTGGTCGCCGGCGAGCAACTCGTCGACGAAACGGGAGTGAACGAGATCGGCGTCGCCGCTGGCCGAGTCGACCGCGGTGACGAGCAGACTCCGCCGCGCCCGGCTGCACGCCACCAGGAACAGCCTGCGTTCCTCGGCGAGGAGCGGTGCGGTGCGCGACATCCGGTCGGCGGCCGTCTCGCTGCCGTCGGACACTCCGGCGGTCAGGTCGATCAGCGCCTCGGTGCCGAGTAGGCTGCCGCGCGCCCGCAGGCTCGGCCACAGCCCTTCCTGCACACCCGCGACCGCGACGACGTCCCATTCGCGGCCGGCAGCCGAGTGGGCGCTGAGCACCGAGACGGCGTCGACCGGGACGGCGGAGACGTTCCGCGTGGTGGGAATGGCTTGCCCGGTGAGGTAGTCGACGAACCCGGCGAGCTGTGCGCGCGGGAGACGGTCGACGTAACTCGCCGCGGCGTCGAACAGGGCGACCACGGCGTCGAGGTCGCGGTCGGCCTGTGCCCCGATCGGACCTCCGCGGGCGGAGGCCGCCGACCAGCGGCGTTCGAGTCCGGTGGCCTGCCATGCCGCCCACAGCACGTCCTCGATGCCGCGCCCACGGTCCAGGGGCACCTTCGCCTTGCGCAGCACGGACAGCACCCGGTTCAGGGATGCCGCTTCGACGTCGGTCAGCTTGGCCGTGACCCTGCGGGTGCTGTCGGTCTCGCCCACCAGCACGAGACGGAGGAGCTCGGCGGAGTCGCGGTCGCCGCCGGACGCCAGCTCGGCGCGCCGCAGGCCCCGGCGAAGACGCCGGAGCGCCACGGGTTCTGCGCCGCCGACGGGGCCGGCGAGCAGGGCGAGTGCGTCCTCGCCCGTGAATTCCTGCCCCGACAGCGCCCGCAGCACGAGCATCAGTCCCGACACCCCGTGCTGACGGGCCAGCGGCAACTCGGACGCCGCGGTGGTGACGGGCACACCTGCACCCAGCAGGGCACGACGCAGCGGCGCCAGGGCGCGCGGCACCGAGCGCACGATCACCGCCATCTCCGACCACGGCACCTCGTCGAGGAGGTGGGCGCGACGCAGGGTGTCGGCGATGAGCGCAGCCTCCTTCGCCGCCGTGCTCAGGACCCGGACCGACGTCCGTCCGCCGTCCCGCGCCGGGCTCCAGATCCGATGCGGCAGATGCCCCGGAAGCCGGGACGTGATCCGGGCTGCCGTGGTCGCGACCTCCGCCGTACTGCGAAAGTTGACCGGCAGCAACACCTGCCGGGGATCACCCTTGTCGGCCAGTTCGGCGAGGAATGTCGGGTCGGCCCCTCGAAAGCCGTAGATCGACTGGTCCGGGTCGCCGGCGACGACCGTGGTGCGGGTACCGGTGCCGACGAGCCGGACGAGTTCCGCGGCCTGCGGATCGAGGTGCTGGGCGTCGTCGACGAGCAGGTGCCGCACCCGGGCCCGCTCCGTGCGCAGCAGGTCCGGGTCGGTGGCGAACGCGGTGAGGGCCGCACCGATCAGTTCGGCGGCGTCCAGCGCAGGCGCGGTGGCCTCGGGGGCCTCGACACCGACGGCTCCGCGTAGCAGCATGCCGTGCTCGTACCGGGCGGCGAACATTCCCGCCGCCACCCACTCGGGACGGGCGTGCCGCCGACCCAGTTTGATCAGGTCCTCGGGGCCGAGGCCGCGCTCGCTCGAGCGCAGCATGAGGTCGCGCAATTCGACGGCGAAGCCGCCCAGTGCCAGTGCGGGACGCAGACGTTCGGGCCACATCTCGCCGCCGTCCGCGATGTCGCCGTGCAGCATCTCGCGCAGCACGGCGTCCTGCTCGGCGCCGGTGATGAGGCGCGGGGGCGGATTTCCGTGGGCGGCGGCCTGCAGTCGCAGCACCGCGAAGGCGTAGGAGTGGACGGTGCGTACGAGCGGTTCGCGCGTGGCGCGGGGGCCGTGGTGCTCGTCGTGGCCGATGAGCGCGGCGGTGACCTCTTCGCGCACTCGGCCGGCCGCTCGCTTCGACTGCGTCAGCACCAGCACCGACTCCGGGTCGTCGCCACCGGCGATCCGGTCGACCGCGACGTCCACGAGAAGCGACGTCTTGCCCGTTCCCGGGCCGCCGAGCACCTGCCAGGGATTCCAGCCCATTCCGAGGGGCGGCGCGGTGAGGACCCGCTGCGTGGCGTCGTCCCACACCCGGGCCTCGCGGACCGTGTTCTGGCGGTGCACGAGCCGGGCACGGGGAACCGACGTCCTGGTGCGCACCGCCGATTCCGTCATGGGTGGCATTCCACCAGAACGGTCCGACATCTCGTGCGGCGACCCGATCCGGCATCATGGGTCACGTGTCAGCACTGAATACGTACCTGTATACGTACCTGTTCGGCGCCGAGGACGGCACCGAGATCCTCGCCCTGCACGGACTCACCGGTCACGGCAGACGGTGGGAGGCGCTGGCCACCGACCAGCTGCCGGACGCCCGCTGGATCTCCCCGGACCTGCTCGGGCACGGCCGTTCCACGTGGGCGCCGCCGTGGAACCTCGAAGCCCACGTCGCGAGCCTCGTCGACACACTCGACGCACATGCGCGGGGACCCGTCCTGGTGGTGGCCCACTCGTTCGGGTGCGCCCTGGCACTGCACCTGTCGCGCGCCGTCCCCGACCGCGTCCGGGGACTCGTGCTGCTCGATCCCGCGATCGGGCTCGATCCCGAGGTGATGCAGTCGGTGGCGGATCTCACCATCTCGTCCCCCGACTACACCGACGTCGCGGAGGCCCGATCCGAGAAGGTGCACGGCTCGTGGGGTGAAGTGGCCCGCGACGTCCTCGAGAACGAGATCGCCGAACACCTGGTGCCGCTGGCGAACGGCCGGGTCAACTGGCGGCTGTCCACCCCCGCCGTCGTCACGGCGTGGGGGGAACTCGCGCGCGAGGCCGTCCTGCCGCCCGCGCACCTGCCGACCGTCCTCGTGCAGGCGTCGAAGGTGCAGCCGCCGTATGTCACACCCGAGTTCCGCAAGGCTCTCACCGACCATCTGGGCGACAACCTCACCGCCGTCGACCTCGACTGCGATCACATGGTGCCGCAGGCCCGGCCCGACGAGGTCGCCGAGCTCGTCCGCACACTCCTCTGATGGTCGCGTGATGGTCGCGACGACGGAGGAACAAGTCGAGGCGGTCCGCGCACTGGTCGCGTCGATTCCGTCCGGACGGGTAGCCACGTACGGCGACATCGCCTCGGCGGCAGGGCTGTCCAGTGCGCGGACGGTCGGCTGGATCATGCGCACCGACTCCGCCGATCTCCCCTGGCACCGGGTGCTGGGCGCGTCGGGACGACCGGCGCCGCATCTCGCACACCGGCAGATCGCGAAGCTCGAACTCGAGGGTGTTCCCATCCGGGACGGCCGCGTAGATCTCGCGGCGGCCCGGCACCGGTTCGATCAGTCCGGCTGACGTCCCGCCCGCCTCAGCAGGTGCTCGGCGCGGGATCACCGCGGAACCGGGCGTCCATCCAGTCCAGCCCCTGGGGCAGTCCCAGCGCCGCCGCCGACAGGTGGTCGGGGGTCGGAGTGAGCAGCGTCTGCACCGGAGTGCCCGCGTCGCAGTACCGCCGCAGGGTGGTGTCGATCGAATCGACCGGGATCAGTGCGTCCGTCGGGCTGTGCCATTCGAAGATCGGCGTGGTGGGCACGCCCGGATAGAGCTCCAGGCTGTTCTCCTCCATCACCTTCCACGCTTCCGGATCGTCCATGAAGTTCTTGTTGTCGGTCATTTGTGATGCGCTGCGCCCGATTCCGAACAGCATGATCTCGTTGGTGCATCCGTTGCCGATCATCTGCTTCATCCAGCGGCCCTGATCGTTGAGCTGGCCGCTGACGTCGATGCGGTCCGGGTATTCGCGCTCCAGCCCCAGCGCGGCGGCCATCGCGAGACCGAACGCGGGGTGCGGGTTGGTGCCCAGAGCCTCCGCCATCTTCACCAGGTTCATCGGGGTTCCGCCCTCGGCGGCACCGACGATGTTCAGTTCGGGGGCGTAGCTCGGTGCCAGCGCCGCCGCCCAGGCCGTGGCCATGCCGCCGCCGGAATACCCGCCCAGTCCGACCTTGCTGTTCTGCACCTGCAGTTCGGGGACCCGCTGGACGGCGCGGATGCCGTCGAGGGTGATCTGGCCACCGAGCTTCGCCGCGCCGTACGCCATCCTCGGTCCCAGATGGTCGGGCAGCGCCACTGCCCACCCGCGCGCGAGTGCGATGTTGAGTCCGGCGGCCTCGCGGATCTGGTGCAGGGGGTCGGTGGTGTAGAGCTCGGTGACGATCTTGCACTTGTTGCCGAGCGAATTGATGATGTGCTGGTACGACACCAGCGGGCCGTCCGGGACGTGGTTCGGGGGCAGCACGTACGTGGTGTTCGCCGCGATCGGCTTGCCCTCGGAGTCGGTGGTCCGGAACAGCAGCTCCCACATCGCGCTACCGGGGAAGTAGTACGACGGCGGCAGCTGGCGGATCTTCAGTACTTCGCCCGGAGCATGGTCGGCGACGTCCGCGGGCTGGATGTAGAAGGGGTCCGGGTCGGCGACGGGGAAGATGGCGTCGACGGCCGGCGGGGACAGCAAGGGGGGCAACAGCAATGGTGGTTGTGCCGCGGAGGTGCCTGCGCCCACGAGGGCGGCAGTCAGCGCGAGGACCGAGCCGAGTACAGCGGTGCCGAAGGATCTGCGGAACAACGAGCCCATGACATACCCCACAATTCAGCGAGCGGGTCGACGGCATCACTATGCCAGAGCGTCGATAAAGATCAGCCCCTTTCCCGGTACCGAAGTGGTCTCTGACTGATACTTCGATTCACAGGTACTTTCGCCGTCGAACACCCGCGGATCACACGACGAGCGTCGGCGTCGCGGACATCGAGGTGTCGCCGGACACGACCAGGGTGGCAAGGACATTCACGGCCGCAGTCAGCTCGGACACCGGCCGCGTGAAGGGTAACCGCTGGTGGTCGTCGAAAAGATGGCCGGTGCCGAATCGGGGCCCGGGAGCCAGCAGCAGACCCCTCGACCGTGCTGCGGCGCCGAGTTCCGTCGAACTCGTTCCGGCGGGGAGCGTGCACCACAGGGACAGACCCCCGGCGGGCAGCACGTAGTCCCACCCGGGCAACTGCTCGTCGACGGCCGCCGCGAGCGCGTCCCGCTGCACCCGGAGGTCGCGGCGGCGCTGCGCGACCAGACGGTCGTGCCAGGCGAACAAGCGCACGGCAGCAAGCTGATCCAGCACCGAGACCGACAATTGCCTGCGCGCCATGATCTTGGCCATCTGCGCGGTGCGGGCGACCTCGGCGCGGACCCAGCCGATGCGGATTCCTCCCCACACGGTCTTGCTGAGGCTGCCGATCGCCACGGTCGTCGATTCCGGGACCGGGACGCCGAACGGCTCGAGGTCGTCCGAACCGTCCAGCACGAGTTCCGCCGCCACCTCGTCCACGACGGTCACCACGCCGTGGCGGGCCAGGGTCGCGGCCAGCCGCCGCCTGCCGTCGGGAGTCGCCCTGGCTCCCGACGGATTGGAGAAGTCCGGCATCAGGTACGCCACCGTCGGGGCGCTCTGCCGCGCGGCCCGGTCCGCCTCGGCGACGAACGCGTCCGGGTCGGTCGCGTCGATCGGCACCGGAACGGGCCTGCCGCCGGCGGCCTGCACGGACTCGACCGCGCCGGGATAGGTCGGATGTTCGACCAGGACCCGGTCGCCCGCCTCGACCAGAGCCTCGAACACCACTTCGGTCGCATCGCCCGCGCCGCCGGTGACGAGGATCTGGTCCGCGGTGGTCGGGCGACCCCGGCGCGTGTAGTGTCCCGCTATCGCCGCGCGGAGCGTCGTCAGTCCGCCGGGGTGGTATCCGTGCTGGGGCATGAAACGGGGCAGCTGGTCGACGGCGTCCAGGTAGGCCTCCCTGAGCTCGGGGGCGGCGGCCGGCGCGGCGTTGACGAGGTCGATGACACCGTCCACCGGCGCACCCACCATGCTCCCCCACGCCGGCGGGCCCGACGGCATCGCCACGAAGGTCCCCGATCCGTGTCGCGCCGACGCCCAACCGGCCTCGCGCAGTTCGCGATACGCGGCACTGACGGTCACCCGGCTGAGCCGGAGCTCCTCCGCGAGGGCCCGTTCGGCGGGCAGCCGCACTCCCACGGCAATCGATCCGTCCGCGACCCTCTCACGGACGGCGTCGGCGAGCCCGCGGTACAGCGGTTGCCCGCCGGTGGGCGCCGCACCGAGCAGCACCGCCAACTCGGCTGCCGAGACGATTCGGACTGGTTCACCACTCATACAGGCCACTTTCCCACAGAGGACTGGAAATCGCGGTCCACTTCGCACCCACAATCGATACATGCTGGTAATTGGAATCCTCTTGACCCTCAGCCTGGTGTCGGTGGCCTGGCTCTGCGTCAGCACGGCGCACGGCGGACGGTCCGGGCTCACCGGACCCCCGCGCAGCCACCTGCACAGCGACTGAGGATGTGCGGCAGCATGAGGGAATGAACTCTGCCGCACCCGTTCACGCGATCGTCCTCGCCGGTGGACGAGCCACTCGGATGGGCGGCGTCGACAAGCCGGCCGTGGTGGTCGGCGGACGCCGGATGCTCGACACCGCTCTCGACGCCGTCGACGACTGTGAGCGCATCGTCGTCGTGGGACCTCGGCGCGCCGACCTCGATTCGACGGTGCTCCAGACGCAGGAGACGCCACCAGGCGCCGGGCCGGTCGCGGGGGTGGCCGCCGGACTGGCGGTGCTCGACGCCGAACCGGGAGACCGGGTGATACTGCTCGCGTCGGACCTGCCGTTCGCGGAGCCCGCGATGGTGGAGACCCTCGCCGCCGTCGTGCAGGACGCCGACACCGTGTTCGCGGTCGACGAGTCGGGCCGCCTGCAGTTCCTGTTGTCCGCGTGGCGCGTCGGTGCGTTGACCGACCGCGTGCGCTCGCTCGGGTCGGCGGTCAATCAGCCCATGAAGGCGCTCGTTCCGGACACGTTCGACACGGTCCTCTTCCGCGGCGTCACCGACTGCGACACACCGGAGGACGTCGAGCGGGCCCGGAGCAGGGCCGCGGCGGCGCCGGTCACGATCGCCGAGGCCCGGGACGCGATCCTGACCGCGGTCCCCCCGCTCCCACCGCGGTCCGCGGCGCTCGGCTCGTCGCTCGGCGCCACCCTCGCCGAGCCGCTGCTCGCCGCCGAAGCTCTGCCGCGCATCGCCGTTTCCGCCATGGACGGATACGCCGTCGCAGGCGACGGTCCGTGGGTGCTGCGCGACGACATCCGGTACGCGGGGAGCTCCGAGGAACTCGAGCTGGCGGAGGGCGAGGCGGCCCGGATCGCGACGGGCGCGCACCTCCCCAGCGGCGCCACCGCCGTCGTGCGGGACGAATTCGCTGTGGTGACAGACACTTCCGAGGGACCGCGACTGTCCCGCAGTCAGGACGCCCCCGTGCGCGACGACGCGCGGCGGCGCGGCGAGGACTGGCATGAGGGGCACCGGCTCGCGGTGGAGGGCACGACCGTCACGCCCGCACTCGTCTCCGCCGCCGCGAGCGCGGAGGTGACCACCGCGGGGGTCCGCGGCCCCGTCCGCGCGCACGTGGTGGTGACGGGGGACGAGATCCGGCGAGAAGGTCCGCTGCGACGAGGGCAGACGCGGGACGCTCTCGGACCCGTTCTCCCTCAGTTCCTCTCGTGGTGTGGCATCCGGACGGTCGCGGATACGCACCTACGGGACACGTCCGACAGCTTCGACGAACTGTTCCGGGAAGTCCGCCAGCCCGATCTGATCGTGATCGTCGGGGCGACCGGAGGCGGCGCGGCCGACCAGTTGCGTGCGGCGCTCGACCGGGCGGAGGCCCGGATCGTGGTGGGGAGGGTGCGGTGCCGCCCCGGCGGTTCGCAGGTGACCGCCCTTTTGCCGGACGGACGGGTGGTGCTCGGGCTGCCCGGAAACCCGTACGCCGCGGTCGTGACGCTCCTGACCACGGTTCCGTCCATCGCGGCCGCACTCACGGGTCGCACCCCGGCACCACGTCAGCTGGCGCGTATCGCGAATGCGTCCGAGGTCAGTGGCGACGCCACCCGGATCCTGCCCGCCGTCCCGCAACCGGACGGCACGTGGCGCGTCGACCCCGGAATCCGCACCGCGCATCTCGCGGGCCTGATCGACCGCGAAGCGCTGGCGCTGGTCCCGGCGGGCGCGGCCGACGGGGATCTGGCCGAGCTGGTGCCGCTACCGCGCTGACGGGTCAGCGCTGGAACGACAGGGTGCGCTGCGCGGCCGGAATTCCGCTGCGGTAGCGCTCCGCCACGAGGCCGACGATGGCCGGATCGACACCGAGCGGCTCGGCCACTCCGTCCGCACCGGCATCGGCGAGACGCGCGTGGAACAGTCCGTGGGCCAGGAGATACGACGCGACGAACACGCGCTTCTCGCCGTCCGCGCGCAATCCGGCCACCACGTCGGGGACGCGTGGCTGCGCTGTCGCCACGTAGCCGATCCGGACCGGCGACGCCACGAGCTCCGACAGCAGCGCCGCGGCGCGCCGGACGTCGCGCAGGGCCCGGGGGTCGGACGAGCCGGCCGCGGCAATCACGACCGCGTCGCCGGGCCGCCAGCCCGCGTCGACCAGGCGCCGCAGCAAGACCTCGGCGAGAACGGGGTCCGGTCCCAGCGCCCGGGTCACGGCCACCGAGGGGTGACCGCTGTCCGCGACTTCCCGCGGAACATCGGTGTGGACGTGGTAGCCCGACGCGAGAAACGCCGGAACCACGACGGCGGGCCCGGTGATGTCGCGGAGTACCTCGGCCGGCGACGGCCCGAGAACGTCCACGAAGGAGACCCGGGTGGGTCCGACCTGCTCGGCGACGGCGTCGGCGAGCGCGGCGATCATCTCCACGCCCCGGGGACTCCGCGTTCCGTGTGCCACCAATACCAGTGCTGTCTCGTTCATTGCTGTCCCTCCTCACGTGAATCGACGCAGTCGACGGGGTCGAGAGCGAGGCGGTATCCCCGCTTGACCACCGTCTGGACGGCTTTCGGTGCGCCCAGGGACGCCCGCAGCCGAGCCACGGCCGTCTCCACGGCGTGGGTGTCGCCGCCGCCACCGGGCAGCGCCGCGAGCAGTTCGTCCCGCGGAACGACCCGGCCGGGCCGGGCGCCGAGCGTGCGCATCAGCGACATCGCGGCGGGGGGCAGCTGCCGCACCTCGCCGTCGACGACGACGCAGCCGCCCCGGATGCTCAATTCGTGTCCGGCGGTCTGGATCTTGTTCGCCCGCCTCGGCAGCTCGTCGGCGATGTGCCGGGCGAGTGCCCCCAGCCGCGAGCGCGCCGGCATCGTCGTCGGCACCTCGAGTTCGCGCAGCGGTCCAGCGGTCACCGGTCCCACGCAGGCCGCGAGAACTCGGTGCCGGAACGAATGCAGCACCATCTCGATCATTCCGGTCTCCTTGGCGCGGGTCAGCAGCGAGGCCACCGCCGGTGCGCTGGTGAAGCTGACCGCGTCGAGCCCGCCGGAGGCGATCAGTTCGATCATCCGGTCCATCGGGGCCTGGTCCTCGAGCGCCGTCCACCGGTAGACGGGGACGGCGATCACGTCGGCGCCCGCACAGCGGAGCACCTCGCAGAAGTCCGCGACCGGCTCCCATTCCGTGGTGGCACCGTGCAACTGGACCGCGATGCGCTTTCCTTCGACGCCCTCACCGAGCAGGTGATCGAGCACCTCCGCCGACGACTCCGAGGCGGGTGACCACTCTTCCCGCAGGTCCGCGGCCCGGATCGCGCCCTTCGCCTTGGGTCCGCGGGCCAGCAGTCTGCTCGAGGCCAGTGCCCGGCCCAGCTCCTCCGCTTCGCCCCAGCCGTCCGCGGCCTCCATCCAGCCGCGGAAGCCGATCCCCGTCGTCGCGACGACGATCTCCGGCGGGTTGTCGATGATCTGGCGCGTGACGCGCTCGAGTTCCGTGTCGTCGGCCAGCGGGATGATGCGGATGGCCGGGGCGTGCACCACGGTGGCACCACGCCGCGTCAGCAGCGTGGCGAACTCTTCCGCACGCCGGGACGCCGTGATTCCGATCGTGAACCCGCACAGCGGCGTGTCGTCGTTCACGCGTTCGTGCTGTGAACCTGGACGACGCCGGCCCACACCCGCACGTCGTACACGGGCAGCCGCACCGACTCGTCGTCGAGGCAGCGTCCGTCGACCAGCGAGAACACCTGCTTGAGCAGCGGCGACGCCACGGTGGGCTCGCCGGCCCGGTCACCCACGAGGCCGCGGGACATCACGGCCGCGCGCCCGAACGGGTCGATGTTGCCCACGGCGCGCAGTGACCCGTCCTCGAGCAGGAACAGTGCCACCTGCTCCCCGCCCCGCAGCAGCACCGCCACCCCGAGACCGGGAATCAGCTGGCTGAGCGGGCACGCGGACGTCCATTCGAGACGGCCTGACTGGACGCTTTCACGCCTGGTTCCACTGGCACTGTGCACGTTCATGTCGACGACGGTCATCACAGTCCTCCTTCGGGCTGGTGTGTATCCGTGCTTGGATACATCGTTCGGGGTCGGTGTTTCCGCAGCGTTAAGCGGGGATTACTCCGATGTAGAAGCTGCGAATTTCGGCATTCCCATCAACACCGGGACCTTCCGGACGCCCGTGTCGTCGAACGAGACGGTCGGATCGGCTTCCTCGGGCGCGTTGACGAACGACACGAACCGCGACAGCTTCTCCGGGTCCTCGAGCACGCCCGCCCACTCGTCCTTGTATCCCAGAACGTGCTTGGCCATGGCCGCCTCGAGATCGGCGGCGATGCCCAGGCTGTCCTCGCACACCACGGCCTTGAGGTGGTCGAGCCCGCCTTCTAGGGAGTCGACCCACGGCGCGGTGCGCTGGAGACGATCCGCGGTGCGGATGTAGAACATGAGGTATCGGTCGATGTAGCGGACCAGGGTCTCGTCGTCGAGCCCACCGGCGAGCAACTGGGCGTGCTTCGGAGACTGGCCGCCGTTGCCGCCGACGTACAGGTTCCAGCCGTTTTCGGTGGCGATGACGCCGACGTCCTTGCCGCGGGCCTCGGCGCATTCGCGGGCGCAGCCCGAGACACCGAACTTGATCTTGTGCGGGGACCGCAGGCCGCGGTACCGATTCTCCAGGTCGACCGCCATACCGACGGAGTCCTGCACACCGTATCGGCACCAGGTGGATCCGACGCAGCTCTTCACGGTGCGCAGCGACTTGCCGTAGGCCTGACCGGACTCCATGCCCGCGTCGACGAGACGCTTCCAGATCGCGGGCAGCTGCTCGACGCGGGCGCCGAACAAGTCGATGCGCTGACCGCCGGTGACCTTCGTGTAGAGGCCGAAGTCGCGGGCCACCTCGCCGATGACGATGAGCTGTTCGGGGGTGCATTCTCCGCCGGGCATCCGCGGCACCACGGAGTAGGTGCCGTTCTTCTGGATGTTGGCCAGGAAGTGGTCGTTCGTGTCCTGCAGACCCGCCTGGTTGCGGTGCAGGATGTGGTCCGAGTCGGTGGACGCGAGGATCGATGCGACGACGGGCTTGCAGATGTCGCAGCCCGAACCCTTCCCGTACTTCGAGATCAGCGCGGAGAACGTGCGCGTGTCGGTGGCCTGCACGATCTCGAACAGCTCGGCGCGGGACTGCTCGAAGTGCTCGCACAGCGCCTTGGACATCACCACGCCGGACGACGCGAGGAGCTGCTTGATGGTCGGCAGGCAGCCGCCGCACGTCGTTCCGGCGTTGGTGCAGCTCTTGACCTGCGCGATGTCGCAGGCACCGTCGGCGATGGCCCCGCAGATCGCACCCTTGGTGACGCCGTTGCAGGAGCACACCTCGGCGTCGTCGGGCAGGGACCCGGCGCCGGGCTTCTCCCCCGCCGGCGAGATCAGCGAGGCCGGATCGCCCGGCAGCTCACGTCCGACGAGCGGGCGCAGCGACGCATACGCGGAGGCGTCGCCGACGAGGATGCCGCCGAGCAGCGTCTTCGCGTCGTCGGACACGACGAGCTTGGCGTAGGTGCCCTTGGCGGCGTCGCTCAGGACCACCTCCAGGGCGCCGGGGGTCTGAGCGTGCGCGTCGCCGAAGCTGGCGACGTCCACACCCATCAGCTTGAGCTTGGTGGACAGGTCCGCGCCCGGGAACTCCGCCGCCCCGCCGAGCAACCGGTCCGCGACGATCTCCGCGGTGGTGTAACCGGGAGCGACGAGGCCGTAGCACCGTCCCTCCACCGCAGCGCACTCGCCGACCGCGTAGATGTTCTCGTCCGACGTACGGCAGCCGAGGTCCGTGATGATCCCGCCCCGCTCGCCGACCTCGAGTCCGGCGTCGCGGGCCAGCTGGTCCTGCGGCCGCACACCCGCGGAGAACACCAGCAG
Organism: Rhodococcus sp. LB1; assembly: GCF_001583455.1. NCBI lineage: Bacteria > Bacillati > Actinomycetota > Actinomycetes > Mycobacteriales > Nocardiaceae > Rhodococcus > Rhodococcus sp. LB1. The sequence goes on from NZ_LTCZ01000017.1 coordinate 125,995, forward strand.
CGCGGCCTCGATCACCGAACCGTCGGACAATTCGACGCTGATCCCGTCCGGACCCTCGGTGATGCCCGCGGTGCCGACACCCGTGTGGACGGTGAGACCCAGGTCGGTGACCAGGTTGGCGAGCAGCGCTCCGCCGCCCTCGTCCACCTGCAGTGGCATCAGCCGGGGCGCGAACTCGACGACGTGCGGTGTCATGCCCATCAACTTGAGAGCGTTCGCGGCCTCCAGCCCGAGCAGGCCACCGCCGACGACGACACCGACGGCGCCGGGGCCGGCCGCGTCGGCACGCTTCCGGATGCCGTCGAGGTCGTCGAGCGTGCGGTAGACGAAGCACTCCGGCCGGTCGTGCCCGGGGATCGGCGGCACGAACGGGTACGAACCGGTGGCCATCACGAGAGCGTCGTACGCGACGACCTCGCCCGAATCGGTGGTGACCTTGCGGGACTCCCGATCGATGGTCGCGGCCCGGCGGCCGATCCGGAGATCGACGAGAGCGTCGTCCGGGTAGTCGTTACCCGCGAGCGCAAGCTCCTTGGGGTCCCACGCCCCCACATAGGAGGACAGTCCCACCCGGTCGTACGCGGGGAGGGGCTCCTCGCAGAGCACCGTCACCGACCAGTCGTCCGACTCGTCGCGCGCACGCAACGCCTCGACGAATCGATGTCCGACCATTCCGTGCCCGATGACCACTGCTGACTTGCGGCTCATGCCGTCGCTCCTTCTAGCTGAATTACTCGAGTTCATGCGGTACTGCGTGAGGTCACGCCGAGACCGACACCTTTTCGTCGTCGCCGTCGGAGACGGTGAGCCCACGAGTGACGGACGGGCGGCGCAGGAAGACGAACCAGGTGACGAAGATGCAGGCGATGTAGAAGGCGAGGAACACCCAGAACGCCATGGTCGCCGACTTCGCGGTGCCGCCGTAGGACGCGCGCAGCACCAGGTTGATGCCGACGCCGCCGAGGCCGCCGATGGCGCCCGCGAACCCGATGAGGGCGCCGGACATCGCGCGCGACCACGCCGCCTTGGCGTCCCGGCTCAGGCCCTCGAGTCCCTGCGCCTTGGCCTCGAAGATCGACGGAATCATCTTGTAGACCGAGCCGTTGCCGATGCCCGCCAGCAGGATGAGCGTGATGAAGCCGAACACGAACGCCACCAGCACTCCGGCCGTGGCCGCGCCGGGCGTGCCGTCGTCGACGGTGCCTGCGGTGACCAGCACTGCGGCGGCGAGCGCCATGGCGACGAACGTGTAGAGCGTGATCTTGCCGCCGCCGATGCGGTCGGCGAGCTTGCCGCCCATCGGCCGCGCGATGGAGCCGAGCAGCGGTCCGATGAAGGCGATCTGCGCGGCGTGCAGCGCAGCCGCGGCGGGGGTGGCGCCACCGGCGAGGAAGTTGATCTGCAGGACCTGGCCGAACGCGAAGCTGAAGCCGATGAACGATCCGAAGGTGCCGATGTAGAGGAAGCTGATGACCCACGAGTCGGAGAACTTCAGCGCCTTGGCCATCGACCGGAGATCGGACTTCTGGTTGCCGAGGTTGTCCATGAACAGGGCGGCGCCGACCGCGGCGACGGCGATGAAGACGAGGTAGACGGCGCAGACGATCCAGGGCTCCGTGTTACCCAGGGTGGCGATCACGAGCAGGCCGATCACCTGGATCATCGGGACGCCGATGTTGCCGCCGCCGGCGTTGAGGCCGAGTGCCCAGCCCTTGAGTCGCTGCGGGTAGAACGCGTTGATGTTGGTCATCGACGAGGCGAAGTTGCCGCCGCCGACGCCGGCGAGTGCGGCCACGAGGATGAACGTGGTGTACGACGCGCCGGGGTTCATCATCAGGTAGAGGGTGAACAGCGTCGGCACGAGCAGGACGAGGGCGCTGAAGACGGTCCAGTTGCGGCCGCCGAAGCGCGCCGTCGCCACCGTGTACGGGATTCGCAGAATCGAGCCGACGAGGGTCGGGACTGCGACGAGGAAGAACTTGCCCGCCGCGTCGATCCCGTAGATGTCGGTCGGCATGAACAGCACCATGACGGACCAGATCGACCAGACGGAGAAGCCGACGTGCTCAGCGACTACCGACCAGATCAGGTTCCGCTTGGCGATGTCCTTGCCGCCCGCCTCCCAGGCGTCGACGTCTTCCGCGTCCCAGTGCTCGATGTAGTGCTTCTTCACCCGGGCCTCCTCGTTGTGTGGGAGACCCAAAGGTAGAAAACCGGTGTTGCGGCGGTGCTGCGGTCGGTGACCGCAACGTCAACTGATCCTCACTTTTCCGCCGGGCCGATGTGAGGTTTCCTGCATGTTTCCTAGGCGTGTCGAAGAGCGTCCGCAGGCTCGGAATCGACGTGCCAGCTGTCCTCGAGCATGCGCGGCTTGCACGCCTGGAACGCTGCGATGAGGAGGATCACCACGCCGAACGTCAAGAATCCGAACGACAGGGTCCACCCGCCGGAGGCATCGTGGAACACCCCGAACAGTAACGGACCGAGGCACGCGACGGCGTAGCCCACGCCCTGGGTGAAACCCGACAGCGTCGCCGAGCCGATGTGGCTGCGTGTGCGGAGATTGATCAGCGTCAGCGACATCGGGAACGTGCTGGGCCCGAGCCCGAGCAGCACGATCCACAGGATGGGCGCGCTCATCGGGGCGAGCAGCAGTCCACTGAAGGCCACGAGGTAACAGACCGCGCACCCGATCACGACCGGGAACGGGTTGCGCATGCGCGCGCACAGCGTGGGGGCCCCGAACGCCGCGACGAGACCCATGAACGAGAACAGACCCACCATGGCTCCGCCGAACGCCTCGCTCGCGCCGGCGTCGGACAGGATGTCGGGGATCCAGGTGAACATCGAGTACGTGATCATCGACGTCATCCCGAACATGCCGGCCATTCCCCAGCCGACGGGCGATCGCCAGGCCTTCCCGTGGGGACGGTCGGCCGGAGCGTCCGCGGGCGGTTGCGCCGTCACGACCACGGCGCGACGTCGTTCGCGGGTGAGAAGGAGGATCCACGGGACCGCCGCGGCGAAGCCGAGGAGCGCCCAGATGCCGATCGACAACCGCCAGCCGAAGGCCTCGGCGAGTGGGACGGCCACGAAGGCGGGTGCGATGGTTCCGATCTGCACGCCGACGATGTACACCGAGCTCATCACGGCCAGCCGGTCGGAGAAGTAACGCTTGACGAGCGGCGGAATCACCACGTTGCCGATCCCCATGCCGGCCAGCGCGAGCGCGGACAGCGCCAGCAACGACCAGGTGTCGCTCATCAGGGCTCTCGTGAGCATGCCGACCGCGGCCATCAGCATCGCGACGAGGGCGGTCCGTTCCAGGCCCCACCGCTTGGCGATGAGCGGCGTTCCCAGTCCGAACAGCGCGAACATGGCCGTCGGCACCATCCCGAACACCCCGACGACCGTCGGCGAGAATCCGATGTCCTCCCGGATCTGCGAGGCCAGCGGTGTGAACGAGGTGACCGCCAGCCTCAGGACGAGAGCAGACATGGCGATCGCACAGAAGACGAGGAGGCGGCCGCGTAGAAGAGTCACGAGATAAATCATAGGATGACAGGATGACCTTTGGAAAACCCGTGCGCCGCTCGAGTCTGATCTCACAGGTCACCGAGCAGCTGCGCGTCGAGATCTGCAGCGGTCGGTGGGCGGTCGGCGAGAAGATCCCCACCGAGACCGCGCTGTCCGAACTCACCGGAACCGGACGCAACACCGTCCGCGAGGCAGTCCAGGCCCTCGTCCACACCGGGCTGCTCGAACGGCGGCAGGGATCCGGCACGTACGTCGTCGCCATCTCCGATGTCGGGGGCACACTCGGCAAGTACTTCGCCGGCGCGCACGAGCGCGACGTCACGGAACTGCGGCAGGCGCTCGACGTCACCGCCGCCGCCCTCGCCGCCCGGCGCCGCACCCCGGACGACATCGCACGCCTGCAGAACCTCCTCGACGAACGCTCCCGATGCTGGGCCGAATCCGACACGGAGGCCGCCGTCGCGGCGGACATCAGCCTGCACCGCGCGATCGTCGAAGCGAGTCACAACGCCGTGTATCTGGAGTTCTACGACTCGCTACTGCCCTCGATCGCCCAGACCGTCGACCGGCACGTGCACGCGACCGGTGCGGGGTTCCACGACGAGCACGGGCGTCTGATCCAGGCGGTGGTCGACGGGGACGAGTCCGCCGCGACCACGGCGGCCCGCGATCTGTTCGCGGAGCTGCTCACCTAGAGCAGGAGCCGTACCACGTCGGCCGTGCGGGCGAGTCCGGGAAACGCCTCCGCGGTCGAGCGGGGGTGCAGCACGTGGACGGCGAGCCTGAACAGCACCGCACGCAGAAGCATCTGCGGCCATTCGGGCAGATCTTCCCAACGGCCGATGAGGGCCTCGTCGGCTCCACCCCAGGAAATGGCATCCACCACGGCCACCGCCGCCGCCCACGACGCGGGACGCCAGTACGGAGTGATGTCGGTGATCCCGGGTGCGAGGGCACCGGCGAACAGGACGGTACCGAACAGGTCCCCGTGCACCAGCTGGTCCGGGCTGGTGACGGGCTTGCGCAGCGTCGCGAGCCCGGTGATCAGTTCCAGGCTCTTGCGACCGTCGGGGGACGGCGTCTCGAGCTGTTCGGCACCCTTCGCGCTGCGCAGCGGGATCTTCTCCCAGGCGGCCCGATCCGCCGCCACGAACACGTCGACCTCCGCCCACGGCGCGACCGGGGGCTGCACGAGGAACCGGGGACGGTCGAGCTGCGAGGTCGCGGCGTGGAGCCGCCCCGACATCGACACGACCTCGTCGTGACGCGGCTCGGGTGTGCCCTCGATGAACGTGTCGGCGCGCCACCCGGACACCACATACCTGCCGTCGGTGGACCGCACGGGACGCGCGAGCCGCACCCCCTCCACCTCGAGCGTCTCGCGGACCTTGGCGGACCACGCGGCGCGCGCGTGGTCGGCGACGGCTGACAGGACTACGTCTCCACAGAGCCACCCGCCGTCCCAGTCCGCACCGAGGGGGATGGGCTCGACTTCCCGGAGGCCGAACGTGGAGCACACGTGTTGAGGGGGTTGGCCTGTGCTCACGAACTCAACGCTACCGCCGGGTGGGCCGGGGACAGCGCAAGGCGCGCTGGCCCGGAGTCGGCAATCCCGCCACGACGGAGGTCAGTAGACAGGCAGGCTGGTGTCGACTTGTTTCGCCCACGCGATCACGCCGCCCTGCAGATGTGTGGCGTCGGAGAAGCCGGCCTTCTTCAGCGCGGCCAGCGCCTCCGCCGACCGGACCCCGGTCTTGCAGTGCAGCACGATCGGCTTGTTCTGCGGAAGCTCCGACAGCGCCTCGCCCGACAGGATGCGGTCCTTCGGGATCAGCACCGCACCGGGCAGGTGCACGATGTCCCACTCGACCGGCTCGCGCACGTCGATCAGTTCGATGTCCTTGCCGGAGTCGAGGAGATCGCGCAGTTCCGTGGCCGTGATGGTCGAACCGGCCGCCGCCGCCTGCCCCTCGTCGGACACCACGCCGCAGAACGCGTCGTAGTCGATCAGTTCGGTGACCGGGGTCCGCGCCGGATCCCGGCGTAGCGTGATGGTGCGGTAGGTCATGTCGAGTGCGTCGTAGACCATCAGTCGCCCGAGCAGCGACTCCCCGATGCCGGTGATCAGCTTGACCGCCTCGGTGGCCATGATCGAACCGATCGACGCGCAGAGCACACCCAGCACCCCGCCCTCGGCGCACGACGGGACCATGCCCGGCGGGGGCGCCTCCGGGTACAGGTCCCGATAGTTGAGTCCGCGACCGTTCGGCGCGTCCTCCCAGAACACGGACGCCTGGCCCTCGAATCGGTAGATCGAGCCCCACACGTACGGCTTGTGCGCGAGGACGGCAGCATCGTTGACGAGGTACCGGGTGGCGAAGTTGTCGGTGCCGTCGAGGATCAGGTCGTACTGCTCGAACAATTCGACGGCGTTGTCGGGCTCGAGCCGGAACTCGTGTAACCGGACGTCGACGTTGTCGTTGATCTCACGGATCGAGTCGCGCGCACTCTCGGCCTTGGGACGGCCCACGTCGGACCGGCCGTGGATCACCTGCCGCTGCAGGTTCGACATGTCGACCTCGTCGAACTCGACGATGCCGAGCGTCCCGACACCGGCCGCCGCAAGGTAGAGCAAGGCGGGTGAGCCGAGGCCTCCCGCGCCAATGACGAGGACCTTCGCGTTCTTCAAACGCTTCTGCCCCGCCATGCCGACGTCCGGGATGATCAGGTGCCTGCTGTACCGCGCCACCTCGTCGCGGGAAAGTTCGGCGTCCGGTTCCACCAGCGGCGGCAATGCCTCGGTGGTCTTCACAGAACGGTCAAGCGACACGGTCCACTCCTGACGATTGCGCGACAGCTTCCGATGTGTCGGACAGCATTGAGTTCAACGTTCCGACGGGGTCCATTCTTCCCCTCCCACCGGCAGTCGCGCGTGGCGGGCCCGGCTCACGCCCTCGGGAACGGCCACGGATTGAAATGGCAGGTCAGACCGTTCATCGGGACGATTCCCTCGGGGTCGAGCTGCGCGATGTCGTTGTTGGCCGTTCCGAACGTCTGCTGCATCATCACCGGCGCGAGGCCACCTTCGGTCTCGCACGGCTGGTGGTCCTGGTAGCCGATGGCGTGCCCGACCTCGTGGTTGATCTGGTACTGCCGGTACGACCCGATGTCGCCCTGGAACGCGATGGCGCCCCGCACCCAGCGCGGCTCGTTGAGGACGACGCGATCGATGCCGGGGTTGTAGCAGGACACCTCCAGCTGGATGTCGTAGCCGCACGCCTCGCGGATGGTCATCTGCGACGTCAGCGACACCCGGAAGTCGGGGTCGCCCTGGTCGACGCGGCGGAACGCGAACCGCGGGTCCTTCGTCCAGCTCTTCGGATTCGACAGCGTCTGGTCGACCATCCGGCCGAACGACTCGTCGCCGCCGAATCCGGACGTGTCGACCCCGTCCTCGATCTCGACGCTGTACGTGAATTCGCGTTCGGTGCCCTGCCCGACCTTGGTCCCGCTCCCGGGAACCACGTGCCAGGTGCCTGCGCCGACCGCCGTGAACGGACCTCCCTCGGGCAGCGCGCCCGAGGGAAGTTCGGCGGCGAAGTTGCCGTCGGCCTCCGGTGGGATCCCGATGACGCTCGAACCGTCGGTGTCCCGGGACAGGGTGCCGAATCCGGGGGTGTCGGTCTCGGCCGTCGTCTCGCTGCCACCGCCGGTGTCCCGGACCGCGTCGACCACGACGAGAACGGTGACCACCAGCAGGATCGGGATCGCGTAGGCCCGCCAACCGTAGGTGGAGACGAACCGGCCGATGCGGCTCTGCTTCCTCGCCTGCCGCTCGGGGCGCGGGTTCCGGGGCCTGCCGACGTCGCGGCTGGTCGGGTCCCATTGCGCGCGGAGCGGTTGATGCGACTGCGCCGTCGGTGCCGACTGCGAAGCGCGGGGACCGACGTCACGCCGGTCGATGCTGCGCGATCGTCGCTCCCCGTCCTCGGAGCTCTGGGGAGCCCGGCCGCGAACACGCGGTCCTCCTCGGTCAGTCACGCAGCCCAGAATCTCACAGTCCGGCACCGCCTCGTCCCAGTGCACCGTCCGCAGGTCATTCGGCGTGTCACGCGGATACGTTCCGCAACGTCGCGGCTACCCGGATCACCAGGTGCCCCCGACCCCGACAGGGCCCCAGTTACCAGTCAGGCAATATGCTTGACCGGGCGAGTCCAGCGAGTCCACCATGAACGGTTCACTACGCGCGGGTATCGTTCACACAGTTACACAGAATGTGACGCGGAATACTTGTGCAGATTGGAAGCGCTATGACTGAACTCGCGGATCGGACGAACTCCGATCGCGATGCCACCCCCGGAAAGGGCACCGGGGCCCGTCGCAGCACGCGACTCCCCCGTGACGCCCGGCGACTGCAGCTACTCGCCGCAGCGAGCGAGGTCTTCGTCACACGCGGATACCACGCTGCCGGTATGGACGAGATCGCCGAGTGCGCCGGTGTGAGCAAGCCCGTCCTCTACCAGCACTTCCCCGGCAAGCTCGAGCTGTACGTGGCGGTGCTGCAGAGCTATGTCGACAGCCTGATCTCCGGCGTCCGGCAGGCGCTGCGCTCGACCACGGACAACAAGCAGCGTGTCCGCGCCGCGGTGCAGGCGTTCTTCGACTTCGTCGACAACGACTCGCAGGGATTCCGGCTCGTGTTCGAGTCGGACCTCATGGGTGAACCGCAGGTGCAGAGCCGCGTCGAGCAGGCCACCGAGGCGTGCGTCGACGCCGTATTCGACCTCGTCAGCCACGACTCCGGTCTCGACCCCTACCGCGCCCGCATCCTCGCTGTCGGCCTCGTCGGCGCCAGCCAGTTCACCGCACGGTACTGGCTCGAGGCGGCGCGCCCGATCCCGAAGGAAGAAGCGGTCGACACGACGGTCACGCTCGCGTGGGGCGGTCTGTCCCGCGTACCGCTGCATCCCGAACAGCGCTAGCACCGTGCACGAACTGCGGGCCCTTTCTCGTGTGTTCACTTGGCCGGAGCGAATCCGACCTTGCGGATATCGGACGGGCCGATCTCCACGTAGGCGATCTTGCTGGACTGCACGAGGTACTTGCGTCCCTTGTCGTCCTGCAGAGACAGGATCCCGTCGCCACCGGTGAGGGCGTCCGAGACCAATGTCTCGACCTCGTCCGGGGTCTGCTCGCTGCTGACGATGAGCTCACGCGGGCTGTCGATTACACCGATCTTGACCTCCACGGTCAACCTCCGAACTCTCCGAGAAACATCAGCTGTCCTGGCAAGGCTAATGCAGCGGCCGCCGCCGGTGCGCGTCTGTGGGCTGTGCCCTGAGCGAACATGCCGTCACACCTCACACAAGGCCCAGCACGGCCATGCGTTCGGCGTGCATCTCCTGCATGCGGTCGAAGAGTGCGACGACGCCGTTGAGGTCGCCGGACGCGGAGATGACGAGTTCGGTCAGCGCTTCCCGCTGCGCCAGGACGAACTGCGCCTGGGTGATGGCCTCGCCGAGCAGTCGCCTACCCCACAGCATGAGGCGGTCCTTGTCGCGGTTGCTGGCCTTGATCGCCTGCTGCACCTCGTGGACGACGAATTCCGAGTGGCCGGTCTGCGAGAGCACCTCCTCGACCGTCCGCGAGACCTCGGCGGGCAGCGAGTGCCCGATCTCACGGTAGAAGTCGGCGGCGATCCCGTCACCGACGTACGCCTTCACCAGGGCCTCGAGCCACGTCGACGGGGTGGTGGACGCGTGGTAGTTGTCCAGGGCGCGGACGAACGGATCCATCGCCTCGAAGATGTCGAACCCACGCGCGGTCAGCGCCTTCTCGAGCATCTCGAAGTGGCCCATCTCGGCGGCGGCCATGCTCGCGAGCGCCACTTTGCCCTGCAGGGTCCGCGCCATCTGCGCGTCCTCGGACAGCCGGTAGAACGCGGAGATCTCGCCGTACGCGAGGACCGCGAAGAGTTCACTGACGCCGGGGTGATCAGCGGGAATGGTGGAATCAGAGGATGCAGGCGTGTTGGGCTCCATGGCGCCACAGCCTAGTGTGTCGGCCAGTGATGTTTGCCATGCGTAACCGGTTCTGGGGCGTTCTCCGGCTACAATGATCATGGGCAACCGCTCGTCACCACGTTCGCCTCCACGGAGAACGCGGTTTGAGTGATGATCGATCACGATCCGATCAGCGGTTCCCACCGATAATGTGCGCGCACCTGATCGACGGTCCCAGCCGCGCCTCGCCGAAATCTTCGATTTCTGCGCTGAGGCAGAGGCAGGATCGACTCGGAAGAGGACATCGACGAGCGTCGACTGGGAAATCGGGCCGACCAGCGGCCTGGCCCTTACCTCGTGCGTGCGTGCAGCTACGAGGAAGGCCAGTCCCCTGAGCAAGATCACCGTCGACCATGAAGACGACGCAACCGAGACCACGCTGTCGGCGCAACTCGACTCCACGCACGTCGCCCCCACCTTCGCCGAGCTCGGAGTTCGCGACGAGATCGTCCGCGCTCTCGACGAGATCGGCATCGAGCGCACGTTCGCGATCCAGGAGCTGACGCTCCCCCTCGCCCTCGCCGGCGACGACCTGATCGGTCAGGCCCGCACGGGCATGGGCAAGACGTTCGGTTTCGGCGTCCCGCTGCTCCACCGCATCTCCAGCGGCACCACCGGGACGGCCGCACTCGACGGCACTCCCCGCGCGCTGGTCATCGTCCCCACCCGCGAGCTGTGCATCCAGGTCACCAAGGACCTCGAGGGCGCCGCTAAGTACCTGAAGGGCGAGAAGAACAAGCTCGAGGTCCTCGCCATCTACGGTGGCCGCCCCTACGAGACGCAGATCGCGACGCTCCAGAAGGGCGCCGACGTCGTCGTGGGCACCCCGGGCCGTCTGCTCGACCTCGCCAACCAGGGTCACCTGATCCTGGGCAAGGTCGAGGTCCTCGTTCTCGACGAGGCCGACGAGATGCTGGACCTGGGCTTCCTGCCCGACATCGAGCGCATCCTCGGGATGGTGCCGGACAAGCGTCAGACGATGCTGTTCTCGGCCACCATGCCGGGTCCGATCATCACGCTCGCCCGTACATTCCTCACCCAGCCGACGCACATCCGCGCCGAGCAGGCCGACGACTCGGCGGTGCACGACCGGACCAGCCAGCACATCTACCGGGCCCACGCGCTCGACAAGGCGGAGATGGTGGCCCGCGTGCTGCAGGCCGACGGCCGCGGCGCGACGATGATCTTCACCCGCACCAAGCGCACCGCCCAGAAGGTCGCCGACGATCTCGCCGAGCGCGGTTTCTCCGTCGGCTCGGTCCACGGCGACCTCAATCAGGTCGCTCGCGAGAAGGCGCTGAAGGCGTTCCGCACGGGCAAGATCGACGTGCTGGTCGCGACGGACGTCGCGGCCCGCGGTATCGACATCGACGACGTCACCCACGTCATCAACTACCAGTGCCCGGAAGACGAGAAGACGTACGTCCACCGGATCGGCCGCACCGGCCGGGCGGGGCGCACCGGCATCGCCGTGACGCTGGTGGACTGGGACGACATCCCCCGCTGGCAGCTCATCGACAAGGCTCTCGGCCTCGGCATCCCCGATCCGGCGGAGACGTACTCCAGCTCCCCGCACCTGTTCGAGGAGCTGTCGATCCCGGCCGGCGCGACCGGCACGATCAAGCGCCCCCGGGTGGAGAAGGCCGAGAAGGTCGCACCCGAGCAGAGCGAGAAGACGGGCGCGGAGCAGAGCGAGAGCGCCGATACCGAGCGGGGCGAGAAGGCCGAGCGCACCGAGCGTCCGGCACGCACCCGCACCCGCCGCCGCACCCGTGGTGGCCGCCCCGCGGACTCCGTGGGCCCCAAGTCCGTGTCGCCGGAGCCGACGGCACCCGAATCCGCCGCTCCGAGCGGGGACACCGACGGCGAGGGTGCCTCCAAGCCCCGCCGCCGTCGCCGCCGCCGGACCACGAAGGTCGGCGCCGCCGCGACGAACGCGGAGTAACCAACCACCGTGCTCGCACCTGAGCGGCGCTCGCGCGCCGATCTCGTCGTCGCTGCCGGAATCGCCATTGCGGTCGTGGTCGCCCTCACCGTGGTGTGGTTCCGCAGCGATGCCCGGGGCACCACCTCGGTCACCGCCGCCGAACCGCCGCCTGCGCTAACCACGGCCCTGACGGTTCCGGAGACGCTGAGCCCGATCTGGGATTCCGCCAGTTCCGCCACCACCGCGCCCCTCGTGGTCGGTGGTGCGGTCGTCACCGCCGACGGTGGGGACGTCGTGGGACGGGACCGGATGTCGGGTACGGAGCTGTGGCGGTACGAGCGTGATCTCGACCTGTGCGATGTGACGGCGTCGTGGGAGAAGGTCGTGGCCGTCTACCGCGACGACCGCGGTTGCTCCCAGGTCACCGAACTCGACGGGGGTACCGGCGAGCGCCTGGCGCAGCGGAGCAGCGACGCCGATTCCGAGGTGACGCTGAAGGCCGACGGAACGTATGTGGCGTCCCTCGGCGACCGCCGGCTGGAACTGTGGCGCTCCGACCTCGTCCGCACCGTCGAGTACGGACGGGTCGACGCGCCCGTGAATCCCAAGAAGCAGCCACGCAGCGGCTGCACGCTGATCGACGTCGGTTCGAGCAGCAGCAGGCTGTCCGTTCTCGAACGCTGCCCCGGCGAGGTGGCCGATCGTCTGACGGTCATGAACCCGTCGCCGAAGGACAATCAGGAGCCCGAGGAGTACGGATCGAGCGTCCTGGCGGGAGTGGATGCCGGCGTCGAGGGTGCGCGCATCCTCGGGGTGTCGGGCGAGACCACGGCCGTCTACCTCCCCGCGGGCACGTCGTACGGACCGCGGATCGGCCTGTTCGACGGCACCGGCAACGCCGTGTCCGAATACGCGCTCTCCCAACAGGTCGGACCTGATCCCGTCACGTCGACGAGCAGTTCGGTGGTCACCTGGTGGACCGGTGCGGACGTGGTATCGCTCGGCGCATCCGATCTCGCACCGCGCTGGATCTTCCCCGGCGCTCTCGGCCCGGGCGCTGTGATGGCCGGAAACCTGCTGGTCCCGGTGGAATCCGGCATCGCCGTGCTCGACCTGTCGACCGGCGCGTTGCTTCGCACGATCCCGGTGACGCGTGACGCCGCGGCGGGGCCGATCATCACGACGGTGGCCGGCGACGTCGTGCTCGAGCAGCGCGGCGATGAGGTCGTGGCGCTGCGCTGAGGTCGCCCCTCACGCGGGTTCGGCGAACACCACCAGATAGCCGTCGAGGTCGCGGATCCAGATCTCGCGATGTCCCGCATTGGGATTGAGGTGCACATCCGTGACCACGTCGGCACCTGCCTCCCGCACCCTCGCGACGGTGCCGTCGAAGTCGGGGGTCTCGAACCAGATCGCCACCCCGTTTCCCCGCGGGAGCGCAGGGTCGCCGAGGGTGCCGTGGTGGTGGCCCTCGTCGAGCCGGTGCAGTTGCAGGATCATGTGCCCGTCGACGAGGAGTTGCTCGTAGTCCCGTCCGCCGTGGCCGCTGCGCGCGTCCAGGACCTTCCGGTACCACTCGCCTGCGCGTTCGACGTCGCCGACGGCGAGGAGCGGCTGCGCCCGCATCGTCAGGGTGTTGCTTCGAGGCGTATCCGAGACTGTCATGCCCCCGACGTTAGCGCCGTGCACTCCCCCGCACTTGGACGAATGAGCATGCCGTCAACGGAAAGTGGCGCGGTACGCGGACGGTGAGACGCCGACCGTGCGCGAGAGGTGCTGTCGCAGCGACGTCGCGGTGCCGAATCCCGCGGCCGCGGCAACGTCGTCCACCGGCAGGTCGGTGTTCTCCAGCAGCTCGCGAGCACGGATGATCCGCTGTTCGAGAATCCACTGCGTCGGCGACATCCCCGTCTCGGCCCGGAATCGCCGGGTGAACGTGCGCACGCTCATCGACTCCCACTCTGCCAGCTCCCGCAGCGACAGCGGTTGATCGAGATGCGACAGCGCCCGGGCTCGCGCTCGCGCCGTGGACGCACCGTCGGCCTCCGGAACGGGCTCGGTGATGAACTGCGCCTGACCGCCGCTGCGATGAGGCGGCACGACCGTTCCCCGTGCTACCTCGTTGGCCACCGACGCACCGTGGTCGATGCGAATCATGTACAGGCACAGATCGATTCCGGATGCGACGCCGGCGGCGGTGAGCACGCTGCCGTCGTGTGTGTAGAGCACGCCGGGGTCCAGGTGCACGTCCGGGTACAGCCGCCGGAACGCGTCCGCCGACTTCCAGTGCGTGGTCGCACGCCGGTCCCCGAGAAGGCCTGCCGCGGCGAGGACGAACGAGCCCGTGCAGATCGACGCCACCCGCGTGCCCGGGCGAATGTGTGCGAGAGCGTCCGCGAGGTGACGAGGCAGGCGCCCGTCCTCCGGCGGGTCGTAGTCCTGATCGGACGCCGGGATCACGACGGTGTCGGCCGTGCCGAGCAATGCCGGGCCGTGCTCGACCGTGATCGTCACGTCGGTGTCGGTCCGGACGGCGCCGGGTGTGGGGGTGCACGTGAGGACCTCGTACAGCGGTTCGCCCTCCCGCGATCGCGCCTCACCGAACAGTCGGTGGACAATTCCGAATTCGATCGGGAGCAGACCGTCGCGCACGAACACGACCACGCGATGACGGCGCACAGTCCGTCCGCCTCTCGAATCGGACATGGCCCGATTATTTCACATATCGTCCTGCCAGCCACTGTCGCGACCACCGCCGCGCGTCCATGATCGGAGGGGTCAGGACGACCGAACGGAAAGGTGGACCATGAAGATCCTGTGGGTATCGGCACATCCCGAGCCGAAGTCCCTGAACGCGGCTCTCCGCAGCGACGCCCTCGCGGCGCTGCGCGGCGCCGGCCACAACATCCGGACCTCCGACCTGTACGAGATGCGATGGAACCCGGTGGTGACGGCGGACGATTTCGGACACGACCCCCACCACCGCCTCCTCGTCGGAGCGCGGTCGGGTCAGGCCCTGGCCGACGACACTCTGGCCCCCGACATCCGCGCCGAGCAGCGCAAGCTCGCGTGGGCCGACGCGGTGATCGTGCAGTTCCCGCTGTGGTGGTACGGCATGCCCGCGATCCTCAAGGGCTGGTTCGACCGGGTTTTCGTCGAGGGTTACGGCTACGGGCTGCGCCGCGAGGACGGCTCCACCCGGCGGTACGGCGACGGAACCCTGGCCGGCAAGCGGGCGATGACGGTCGTCAGTTTCGGCGGCAGCGCCGACAGTGCGGGCCCCCGCGGCATCAACGGACAGATGGACGAACTCCTGTTCCCGATCCACCACGGAATCTTCTGGTACACGGGGATGTCGGTGGTGCCCCCGGTCCTGATCGACAGCGCGGACCGGTTGCCCGCCGAGCACTACCCAGGCGTCGCGGCGCGGCTGATCGATCGCCTGTCCGGCCTGTTCACCGATGCGCCGTTGCCTTTCCGCTCACAGAACGGCGGCGACTACGACGCTCGGTTCGTGCTGCACGAGGACCGGGCGCCCGGCGTCACGGGCCTGCGCGCCCACTATGCCGACGCAGAGTCCGGCACGGGGGAATCGGAGGCCGAAGTCCGCACCACCGCGATCTGTAACGTGTTCTAATTCACGGCATGGCGACCTACGTGATCACCGGCGCCGCCTCGGGAATCGGGGCGGCGAGCCGCCGCACACTCGAGTCCGGCGGTCATACCGTCATCGGGGTCGACCTCGCGCAGACCGACGTCACCGCCGACCTGTCGACCCCCGGCGGACGCGCCGCAGCGGCCGACGCCGTGTCCGAGGCGAGCAGCGGCGTCGTGGACGGTCTCGTCTGCTGCGCCGGGCTCGGGTCGCTGTCGCACGTCCCGGGCGGCAAACTCGTCGCCGTCAACTACTTCGGGGCCGTCGAACTCGTGACAGCACTGAAGCCCGCCCTCGAGCGCGCGGGCGGCGCCTCGGTGGTGGTGATCTCGTCGAGCAGCACCACCACGCAGCCGGGGATTCCCGAGAATCTGGTGACCGCGTGCCTCGACGGCGACGAGGCGGAGGCGGTGCGCATCGGCGACCAGGTGACCGCCATCCCGGCGTACCCGGCGTCCAAGCTCGCGCTGGCCTGGTGGATTCGGCGTGAAGCGGTACGAACCGAGTGGATAGGCAACGGCATACGACTCAACGCGATCGCGCCGGGCATGATCGACACGCCGATGACCAGCGGCGACGACCTCGACCCGGAAATGGCGAAGGCGCTGGACTTCTATCCGGTGCCGCTGGGCCGACGTGGACGCCCGGACGAGATCGCCACGCTCGTCGAGTTCCTGCTCGGACCGGGGTCGACACTGTTCTGCGGCAGCGTCGTCTTCGCCGACGGGGGCACGGACGCCCAGTTACGCCAACAGGATTGGCCCGCCGCGTGGAATCCGACGCCGGAAGAACTTACTCGGCACTTCCAGGCGAAAACGTAGCGAGTTCGGATCCCGCCCAGTGCTTGGCGAGGTTCTCGGCCAGGTCCCGGTACGCCTGGGCACCCTTGTTCTTGCGCCCCGCCAGCACGGTGGCACCCGACGCCGTCGCCTCCGCGAATCGCACCGTCCGCGGGATCGGCGGAGCGAGGACCGGCAGGTTGTAGCGGTCGGACACGTCGGAGAGCACGTCCCGGCTGTGCGTCGTGCGGGCGTCGTACAGCGTCGGCAGCGCTCCGAGCAGCACCAGGTCGGGGTTGGTGATCTGCTGTACCTCGGTGACCGTCCGCAGCAACTGCCCCACACCGCGGTGGGCGAGCGTCTCGCACTGCAGCGGCACCAGCACCGACTGCGCCGCTGTGAGCCCGTTGAGCGTGAGCACACCGAGAGACGGCGGGCAGTCGATGATGATCGTGTCGTAGTCGTCCAGCAGCGGCGCCAGAGCGCGTTTGAGGGCGAACTCGCGACCGGGACGCATGAGCAGCAACGCTTCCGCGCCGGCGAGGTCGATCGTCGCAGGCAGAAGGGCGACACCGTCCTCGGTGTCGATCACGGCCTCCTGCACCGCCAGATCACCTGTCAGCACCTCGTGGACGGAGGCGTCCAGGCGGTCCGGGTTGTGCCCGAGGGAGAACGTCAGACATCCCTGCGGGTCGAGATCCACCACCAGAACCTTCTGGCCCAGCCCGACGAGGGCTGCGCCGAGAGAAGCGACCGTGGTGGTCTTCGCGACCCCACCCTTCTGATTTGCCACTGCAAGAACCGTTGTCACGGCTCGATCCTTACCTACTTCGTCCCCGGAGGCGAGCCATACACGCAGATTGACTGACATGATGGATGGATGCCACCCAGTGATTCGCCGCGCGGCCGTCGGATCGTCCTCCTCCGACACGGCGAAACGGAATGGGCCCGTTGGGGTAAACACACCGGTCGGACCGACGTCCACCTCACCGAACTGGGTGAAGCCCAGGCGCGGCGGGTGGGTCCGGCGATGGACGCCCTCGAACTGCGCGACCCCCTCGTCATCGTCAGCCCGCGGCAACGCGCCCGGGAGACGGCGGAGCTGGCGGGATTGAAGATCCAGCGCACCTGGGACGCGCTCGCCGAATGGGATTACGGGATCTACGAGGGTATGACGACCCCCGAGATCAGGCAGCAGGTGCCGGACTGGACCGTGTGGACCCACCCGTGCCCTCGCGGCGAGCAGGCCGAGCAGGTGCACACCCGGTGCGACCTCGTACTGTCCGTCGCGCATTCGCAACTCGTCGACCGTGACGTGATCCTCGTCGGGCACGGTCACTTCTCGCGCGCGCTCATCGCCCGCTGGGCGGAACTTCCCATCAGCGAGGGACGACGGTTCGCGATGTCGCCGGGCGCGTACTCCGTCCTCGGCTTCGAGCACGGGGCGCAACAGGTGGTCAGCCACAACGTGACAAGCGAGGAAGGTGCCCGATGATCAGACGCGCAGTACCCGAGGACGTCTCCGCGATCACCGCGATGATCTACGAACTCGCCGAACACCAGCGGGCCCGTGACGAGTGCACCGTCACCGCCGACCAGATCGACGACGCCCTGTTCGGTCCGCAGCCGTCGACCTTCGCCCACGTCGCGGCGAACGACGACGACCGGGTCGTCGGGATCGCGGTGTGGTTCCGGAACTTCTCCACCTGGGACGGAACGCACGGCATCTACCTCGAGGACCTGTTCGTCAGCCCGTCGGAGCGCGGGTCCGGGCACGGCAAGGCCCTGCTCGCCACACTCGCGAAGGAGTGCGTCGACAACGGCTACACGCGACTGTCGTGGTCGGTGGTCAACTGGAACAAGCCGTCGATCGCGTTCTACGAGTCGCTGGACGCGCACCCGCAGGACGAATGGACCACGTACCGGCTCACCGGGGATCCGCTCGGCCGCCTCGCGTCCGAGGTGAGTTAGCGGTCCGACGGGTTGTCGGCGTCGGCCTCCTGGCCGTACTCGGCAGCCATCCACCTCGACGTGGGACTGCTGAACAGGCACCCGAGGGCCGCCACCACGACGACTCCGAGCAGCACACCGAAGAACGGCTGGTGCGAATCGGTGAGCAGCGACCACGCCACCGGGAGCAGGAGCAGTTGGGCGACGATCGCGATCGCCCGCCCCCAGCGCCGGCCGAAGATCAGGGCGAGCCCGGCGGCGAGCACGGCGCCACCGAGAATCGCGAACCAGGCCGCGGTGCCGTATCCACTGCTGACGCTCTGGTCGTGCCCGAGGAGTCCCCGGATCACCAGCACCACGGCGACCCCGACCGCCACCGCGCCCTCGAGCGACACCAGGGCGCCCGCCGCACGGACCGTGGTGGGCGTGGACTTGCTGAGAGACGGCTTCGGCACGTCGGCCAGCCTAGAACACCCCGTCGCCGGCGGCCTCGGACGGTGACACGTGCCGCCCCCGCTAGGCTTGGGCCCCGTGCGCGCGCTGCTGATCGTCAACCCCAATGCCACATCGACGACCCCGGCCGGGCGTGATCTCCTCGCCCACGCGCTGTCGAGCCGGGTGCGGTTGACGGTCGCGCACACGACACACCGCGGCCACGCCGCGGAACTGGCGCAGCAGGCCTGCGTGGACGGAATGGGCCTGATCATCGTCCACGGCGGCGACGGCACCGTGAACGAGGTGGTCAACGGACTGCTCGGCACCCCGGCACCGAAGTCGATGAGCGCGGTGACGGTGGGGCCGATTCCCCCGATCGCCGTCGTCCCCGGCGGGTCGGCGAACGTGTTCGCCCGCTCGCTCGGCATTGCGCCCGACCCGGTGGACGCCACCAACCAGCTCATCGATCTCCTCGCCCGCAGGCAGCGGCGCAGGATCGGTCTCGCGCACTGCGACAACCGATGGTTCACGTTCAACGCCGGTCTCGGCTGGGACGCCCAGGTGTGTGAGGCGGTCGACATGCACCGCAAGAACGGGCGGCCGGCCACACCTGCGCAGTATGTCCGCGCGGCGGTGCGCGTGTTCTTCCGATCGAAATACGCGGAGCCGACGCTCACCGTCGAGGTTCCCGATCACGATCCGGTCGAGGGCGTTCATTACGCATTCGTGTCGAACGCGAGTCCCTGGACGTATCTGAACAAGCGGGAAGTGCACACGAATCCCGACACCACCTACGACACCGGCCTCGGCGTCTTCGCGATGCGGTCCACCGCGATCCTCACCACGCTGCGGGTGGCCCGCCAGCTGCTGACTCCCGGAACCCGTCCGAAGGCGAAGAAGCTGGTCCGGGTCGACGACGTGCCGTCCGTGCGGATCTCCGCGTCGGAGCCCATCGGACTGCAGATGGACGGCGACTACATCGGACTACGCAAAGTCGTCGAGTTCGTGTCGGTGCCCGAGGCGCTGGATGTGGTCGCCCCGGCGCGACCCTGAGCAAATCTCGAGAATCCCCGTTTTCACCTAGCGGGAAGTGCCTGCACGGGGTACAAAGGACGGCGCGCCTCGAAGGGCAGCCTAAGTACGTGAGCTCCCCCACGGTGCGGCGGTTTTCTATTGACATCCCGCCAGTTCGTGAAAGCATTCACAAGCAACAGTGCGGAAACATTCTCTACGCACACATGAACTCATGAAGACGAAACGGTGCATTTCGCACCCAGTTAAGGAGCAGAAGGATGGACTGGCGCCACAAGGCAATCTGTCGCGACGAAGACCCCGAGTTGTTCTTCCCTGTGGGCAACAGCGGTCCGGCCCTCGCGCAGATTGCTGATGCCAAGGTTGTCTGCAACCGCTGCCCGGTGACCGCCGAATGCCTCTCGTGGGCACTCGAGTCGGGCCAGGACGCCGGTGTGTGGGGCGGCATGAGCGAAGACGAGCGACGCGCACTCAAGCGCCGCAACGCTCGGACGCGTGCCCGCACCACCGTCTGACACTTCAGAAGGAGACGGGCCCGGCACCACATGGTGCCGGGCCTTTTGCTTGCCCGCCGATCAGTACCGCGGCCCACGACGGCCCAGCGGTACGCGTAACACGGCATCCGTTCCACCGTCCGCCCCGGGATGCAGCCCGAGCGAACCGTTCAGTTCGGCGGCCACCAGGGTCCGGACGATCTGCAGACCGAGACGGTCGGACCGCTCGAGGCTGAAACCGGGTGGTAAACCCCTGCCGTCGTCATGGATCACGACGTCCAGCCACCGCGCGGAGCGTTCGGCCCGCATGGTGACCGTCCCCGGAGCGCCGGGTTCGAAGGCGTGCTCGATCGCGTTCTGCACGAGTTCGGTCAGCACCATCACCAGCGGAGTGGCCCGCTCCGCGGAGAACACCCCGAAGCTGCCCTCCCGGCGGACCTTGATCGGCGTGCTCACCGTCGCCACATCGGACAGGATCGGCACGAGGCGGTCGACGACCTCGTCGAGGTTCACTTCCTCGTCCACCGACATCGACAGTGTGTCGTGCACGAGGGCGATCGAGGTGACGCGGCGCACCGATTCGCTCAGCGCCTGCCGGGCTTCCTCGTTGTTGGTGCGGCGGGCCTGCAGTCGCAGGAGCGCCGCCACGGTCTGCAGATTGTTCTTCACCCGATGATGGATCTCGCGGATCGTCGCGTCCTTGCTGAGCAGGGCACGATCCCGCCTCTTCACCTCGGTGACGTCCCGGACCACGACAGCGGCGCCGACCCGCTTTCCGCCGGGTTTGAGGACCAGCGCCCGGAGCAGCACGGTCGCCCCCCTGGCCTCGATCTCCATGCGGCGGCCCGGCTTGTCGGCGATGGTGTCGCGGATGTACCCGGCGACCTCCTGCGACTCGAACGGGTCCGTCACGAGCGACCGCGTGGTGGCGGCGAGGTTCCGACCGATCAGGTCCGAGCTGAGACCCATCCGGTGATAGGCCGACAGCGCATTGGGACTCGCGTAGACCACGCTGCCGTCGGTGTCGAGGCGGATGAAGCCGTCGCCGGCACGGGGACTCGAGTTGGTGTCCGACCGGGCCTCCCGGATCGGGAAGGTGCCGTCGCTGATCATCTGGCACAGATCCTCGGCGCAGTCGAGATACGCGACCTCGAGCGGGCTCTGCGCCCGCTGGTGCGACAGGTTGGTGTCCCGGCTCAGGACCGCGATCACCTCGCCGTTCCACCGCACCGGGACGGCCTCCCCGCGCGGCGGCAGACCCTCGTGCCCGCCGCCGTCCTCGGGGCGCACGACGCGGCCCTCGAGCAGCGCCTGCAGCACCTGCGGGTGTTCCGACTCCGACACGACGGTCCCGACGACGTCCTCCGGGAACGCGGTCGACGCGGTGGTGGGCCTGCAGTGCGCGACGCAGATCACGGTGCCGGTGGGGTTGGTGGCCGCGGAATCCGTTCCGACCCAGAGCAGAACGTCCGCGAAGGAGAGGTCGGCGAGCAACTGCCATTCACCGACGACTCGCTGGAGATGATCGACGGCCTCGCCGGGCAGGTCGGTGTGTTCGGCGAGCAGGTCACTCAGTGTGGACATCGTCGGTGGGTGTCAGCTCAGGAGATGACAGCGATCAGGTCGCCCTGCTGGATCACGTCGCCGACCTTGACGTCCACGGACGTGACCGTGCCGGGCTCCTCGGCGATGACGGGGATCTCCATCTTCATCGACTCGAGGATGACGAGGGTGTCGCCCTCCTTCACCTCGTCACCCGCGCTCACCACAACCTGATACACCGTCGAAACCATTTCGGCGCGCACGTCTTCTGCCATTGTGATCCTTCACTCCCGGGTGTCGAGAAAGCCCTGTTGCAAGGACACCCAACCACACGTGGAAGACTGTGGTGAAAAGAAGGGAGATCTACTCATGGGTAAGCGTGGTCGTAAGAAGCGCAGTCGCAAGGGCAACGCCGCAAACCACGGCAAGCGTCCCAACGCCTGACGCGCCGTAGAACGCACCAGGGGCCGGAAAGCAGCGATGCTTTCCGGCCCCTGATTGCTGTTCTGACGAGTTACGCGTCGGGTTCGGTGTTCGTGATCAGGATGGTCCGCCGCAACTCGATGGAGAGCCTCTGACGCAGACTTTCCGGCGCGTGCTCCCCACCGCACTTGCGGTTCACGAGGCTCTTCACCTTCTCCTCGATCCCGTACGCCTCGAGGCACGACCCGCACTCGTCGAGGTGCCTCTGCAGCCGCGCCCTCGACGCCTCGTCGCATTCACGGTCCAGCATCAGCCAGACGTCCGCGATGACGGCGGAGCAGTCGAGCTGCTCGAATTCGTCCTGCTCGCTCACCGAGAAACCTCCTGCTCCGCGCTCACTACACTGTCGCCGGGCACCTCGTCGGTGCCCCCACGGTTGAATCCACGTTCACGTGCGACATCGGCGAGCAGACCCCGGAGCTGCTTGCGCCCGCGGTGCAGTCGCGACATCACGGTCCCGATCGGGGTGCCCATGATCTCGGCGATCTCCTTGTAGGGGAATCCCTCGACGTCGGCGTAGTAGACGGCCATCCGGAACTCCTCCGGCAGGGCCTGCAGGGCTTCCTTGATGTCGTCGTCGGGGAGCGCGTCCAGGGCCTCGACCTCGGCGGACCGCAGACCGGTCGACGAGTGTTCCGCCGTCGCCGCCAGCTGCCAGTCGGTGATCTCGTCGGTGGGGTACTGCGCGGGCTGGCGCTGCTTCTTGCGGTACGAGTTGATGTACGTGTTCGTGAGAATCCGGTACAGCCATGCCTTGAGGTTGGTGCCCTCGCGGAACGAACGGAACGCCGTGTAGGCCTTCACGTACGTTTCCTGCACGAGGTCCTCGGCGTCCGCCGGGTTCCTGGTCATCCTCAGAGCAGCGCCGTACAGCTGATCCAGAAGTGGGAGCGCATCCCTTTCGAAACGCGCGATCAACTCGTCCTGTGGCTCGGCCTGGTCTGCCGTCGGACGGTCATGTTCCTGCACGCTGATCCCTTCGGTCGCCGTGGGCGTCAACGTTACCGCCAACTGCAGACGCGACGTGGGCTCCATCACCGAGGACATCACGATACGGACCACTCCCTTCGATGCACTGTTCTTCTGCAGGTACCAACACGCCTCCCGTCCGCTGTGTTCCCGACCGCGTGGCAGAGTGTCTGTCCATGGCCGGAACTGCCACTCCCGCGACGAAGCTGCTCGTCAAACACCGCATCGACCACAACGTGCACAGCTACGCGCACGATGCGCGGGCGGAATCGTACGGTTCGGAGGCCGTCGACGCCCTGGGCGAGACGGTCGGCGTCACCGCCCACCAGGTGTTCAAGACGCTGGTGATCAAACTCGACACCGGCAAGCTGGCGGTGGCGGTCGTGCCGGTGCCGGAGAAACTGTCACTGAAGGCGGCGGCCGCGGCGCTCGGCGCGGGCAAGGCCGTGATGGCCGAACGCACCGAGGCGGAGCGGTCCACCGGGTACGTCTTCGGCGGCATCTCACCGCTCGGCCAGCGCAAGGCACTCCCGACGGTCGTCGACGCGTCGGCGCTCGACTGGGACCGGGTGCTGTGCAGCGCCGGCAGGCGCGGACTCGAGATCGAACTCGCGCCCGCCGACCTGGTGCGGCTCAGCGGAGCCGTCACCGCGGCGGTCACAGCAGGCTGATCTGCTCTCCCACCTGTGCCTCGTCACGACCGGCCGCGTCGGGGTCGAGGAGTTCCGGTCCGTTGTTCTTCACACTGTTCACCAGCGTGGACACCCGCCGGACGGTGATGTCGGCGATGGCGTCGGGTGACACCTCGAGCAGATCCGTCGACGCGGGATGCTCGGGATCGAGCCACGCGGTCCAGCGGTCGCGGGGCATCACCAGCGGCATCCGGTCGTGCACGTTCTCGAGCTGGGCGGCGGAGTCGACCGTGATGATGCTGCAGCTCAGGACGGGGAGCGACTCCGCGACCGCGGGATCGTGCCAGACCGACCACAGCCCGGCCATGTACAGGCGGGAGCCGTCCTCCGGCGACATGTAGTAGGGGATCTTCTTCGCCTTGCCCGGTTTCTTCCCGGCGGCCGCCGCATCGACCTCGGTCTGCCACTCGTACCAGCCGTCCATCGGAACGAGGCAGCGCTTGTATGTGAACGCGTTCCGGAAGGCCGGTTTGGTGTCGACCGAATCCGCTCGCGCGTTGAACAGCACCGGCCCCTTGCCGAGCTCCTTCGTCCACGACGGCACGAGCCCCCACCGCATCCGCCGGATCCGCCGGGCGTCGTGGCGGTCGACGACCGTCAGGACCTCCGTGGTGGGCGCCACGTTGTAGTCGGGCGGACTCTCCTCCTCGCCCGCCTCGTTGATCGCATCGAGGTCGGCCGCGAGTGTCGCCGGATTCGCAGTGGTCGCATACCTGCCGCACATGCCCACCAGAGTGGCACGAACCACCGACACCCGCGACACGCCGCCCACCCCGCCCGGCGACCCGCCCGATAGGCGAAGATGGAGACCGTGAGCCTGAGCCTGTGGAACGCCCCCCGTGCCGAAGCGCCCGTCGTCGCGACGGTCGCCCTGCCCGGATCGAAGTCGATCACCAACCGCGCGCTGATCCTCGCCGCACTCGCGGACGGTCCGTCCACCCTCACCGGGGCATTGCGCAGCCGGGACACCGACCTCATGATCGGCGCGCTCCGCACGCTCGGCATCAGCATCGAGACGGTCGGCGCCGACACGACGCTGCGGGTCACCCCCGGACAACTCCAGGGCGGTGCGGTCGACTGCGGACTGGCGGGCACCGTCATGCGGTTCCTTCCGCCGCTCGCGGCGCTCGCGAGCGGAACGGTTCACTTCGACGGGGACGAGCAGGCGCGCACCCGGCCTCTCGACACGATCCTGGATGCGCTGCGCGGTCTCGGCGCGGACATCGACGGCGACTCCCTTCCGTTCACGGTCCACGGTGCGGGCTCGCTGCGCGGTGGACGGGTCACCATCGACGCGTCCGGCTCGTCACAGTTCGTCTCCGGGCTGCTGCTGTCGGCGGCCGCGTTCGACGAGGGTGTCACGGTGCATCACGACGGCAAGACGGTCCCGTCCATGCCGCACATCGACATGACGGTCGAGATGCTGCGCGAGTCGGGTGTCGAGGTCACGACCCCGGCGACGGGCGGGGAGGCCGACACGTGGCGGGTGAGCCCCGGTGTCGTCCGGGCCGTCGACCGGGTGATCGAGCCCGATCTGTCGAATGCCACCGCCTTCCTGGCCGCCGCCGCCGTCACCGGCGGTGAGGTGACCGTTCCCCTGTGGCCGAGCAGGACGACGCAACCCGGCGACGCGATCCGGGAAATCCTCCTGGCGATGGGCGCGGACGTCCGGCTGGACGGCGCGAACCTCACCGTCCGCGGTCCGCAGCAGCTGACCGGCATCGACATCGACCTGCACGACGTGGGCGAACTCACCCCGACGGTCGCGGCGCTCGCCGCACTCGCCGACGGTCCGTCGCACCTGCGGGGCATCGCGCACCTGCGCGGTCACGAGACCGACCGGCTGGCCGCGCTCGCACACGAGATCAACTCGCTGGGCGGGAACGTCACCGAGACCGAGGACGGCCTCACGATCGTCCCGGCAGACCTGCACGGTGGGACATGGCACTCCTACGCCGACCACCGGATGGCGACCGCGGGCGCGATCGTCGGGCTGCGGGTCGACGGCATCGAGATCGAGGACGTCGGCACCACGGCCAAGACCCTGCCCGGTTTCGAGAACCTGTGGGCCACAATGCTGTCCGCAGCCGCGGGCACCGAGCGGAAGGCGAGCTTCTGAGTCGCAGGCAGTACGACGAGTCCGACGTCCGGGTACGCCCGGGCCGAGGAACGCGCCCGCGCACGAAGACCCGGCCGGAGCACCTCGCCGCGGAGTCGGCGATGGTCGTCTCGGTCGACCGCGGCCGGTGGGGTTGCGTGCTGGGCGGCGACCCCGAGCGTCCCCTCGTCACCATGCGCGCCCGGGAACTGGGCCGCACCCCCATCGTGGTCGGCGACGAGGTGAGTGTCGTCGGCGATCTGTCCGGCAAGCCCGACACCCTGGCGCGGATCGTGCGGGTGGCCGAACGCTCCACGGTGCTGCGACGCACCGCCGACGACACCGATCCG